>CALRZK010000047.1:0-10305 GCA_943372615.1 Bradyrhizobium ivorense
TTCGATTGGTTGTGCACGTTTAGGATGTCAATCTGTTGGTCCGGAAATTTCTTCAGAAGGAAACTTCGGATGCCTTATTTGATCAACCCAAGAGTGCCGAAACTCGCAAGTCGTCTGAAGTTCCAGTATGGCAAAAATTTATATCTTTATTGATCGTTGTGTTAAATAGCTGAATTTATTGAGGATTATTTTATTTCGCTGGATGGCGAGGTCGTCGGAACGCATGGCGGGTAATGCAATCTTGCAACATCTGGTCAGTATTCGTTCAACATTGTGGCTTTCAGATTGCGCCAAGTTCCAATCCTTGTTACCGCTCTTCTCATGAAGCAGATTGTGAAGAATTTCCTTCTAGTTGTATTTTTAACGTCGAGCGCCAACGTCGCGCCAGCGGCTGAGTCGTTTTCGATCGTTGACGCCATTAATCAGGCCGTCAAAACCAATCCCGGCGTCGGCGAGGCTTCGGCCAATCGCCGTGCCACCGAAGCTGAATTGCGTCAGTCTCAAGGTGTGTTGCTGCCCCAGATACGGCTGCAGGCGAATACCGGCCCGGAAATGCTGAACCGGGATGTTCTTCCGTCACCGGCGAGCAATGGTGCCTATGTCAACGGGCGGGAAGCATCGGTGACGGTGCGGCAGCTGGTATTCGACGGCTTCTCGTCGGTTAACGAGATCTGGCGCCAGGCTGCACGCGTCGATGCCGCTGCGTTTCGCGTGCTTGAGCGCACTGAGCTGATCGCGCTGGATGCTGCCGAAGCATATGTGGACATGACGCGCTATCTGCGTCTGGTCGGGCTTGCCGAGCAGAATCTCAAGGTTCATCGCGAGCTGCGCGCAAATGTGCGCGCACGCTTCTCCGGCGGTCGCGCCGGCGAGGGCGATATGCAGCAGGCTGAAGAGCGGGTGGCGGCAGCGGAAGCAGTGCTGTCGGACTTCCGCCTGAGCCTCGATTTTGCTCGCGCAAAGTTTAGAAAGACGGTGGGTCTCGAGCCGTTCAATCTGCGCTTCCCTGGCCGTCTTCCGGACATGCCGAAGTCGAAGAATGAGTCACTGGACGTTGCCTTCAAGTTCAATCCGACGATCCGGGCCGCGGGCGCCGATGTGGATGCGGCGAAACGTGCGTTTGACTCGACGGCCGGTGCGTTCGTGCCGAATGTCGCGCTTGAAGGGCGCGCGCTGCGTGGCAAGGACTCGATCACTTATCCGGGCAATCGCGACGAAGTGAGCGGCAAGGTCGTCGTCAGCTGGGACATTTTCCGCGGCGGTCAGGACTCGTGGAAGCGTGTCGAGGCCGGCGAGCGGATGATCGAACAGCAGCAGCGTCATGCGCGCCTGCAGCGCGACGCTCTGGAGTCGCTCGACAAGGCATGGGGTGCCCGTACGATCACTACCGAGCGTTTGGCTTCACTGACGCGAGAGGTAGAAGCCGCACGGAAGACGTTCATTGCCTATAACAAGGAATACGAACTCGGCCAGCGCACGCTGATCGATCTGCTCAATTCGCAGAACCAGTATTTCAACGCCAATGTTTCGCTGGTGTCTGCGCGCGGTGTGACCGTGTTCGCTGACTATCAGTTGCTGGCGGCGATGGGGCAGCTTCTGTCTTATCTCAAGACTGGCAGACCGCCGGAGTCGGAGCCGATTGAAGGACGAACGACCGGGCTCATCCCGTATCGCCTGCCTCCGATCTTGTTGTCCGCGCCCGAGCCCGGCTCGGAGCCTCTCAATGCGGCGCTTCCTTTCCAGAACTGGAGTTCACCTTTCACTCCGGTCTTGGAGCCTAAAGCCGTCCTGTTTGGGGATCGCTGGGCGTCTCAGGATTTGACGAATTTCAACGCCCTGTTCTGGGCTCCGGGGCAGCCAGTACCCGGTCCGTCAGCCGGTGCGGTGATCGGGAAATAGTATGATATACGCGGCCGGGGACGGCCGCGTACATTTTTACCGTGATTTCAGTTTCTGCCCCGGACGGGCAAATTGGCGATAGGCGGGCGACTGTCGCCTTCTATATTACTGGCATGGTGAGTTTTTCGTAAAAACGCCAGGAGATCCGCGGTTCGGATCGCATCCAAGGCGCCTGGAATTTCCGAGGCCGCATTGAATTTTCGATCGCCCAAGCGCGACATCGTCATGGATGTCCCAACAGTAGAAATGCCCGATCCGCAACCCGCGAACGAGCGACATCCGCATGCCGATCCGCTTGCGGACAGTCTGTTGTATCTCGCCGCGCACCATGGTCGTGCGGTCAGCAGAAGTGCACTGCTTGCCGGACTTCCTGTCGAACGCGGTATTCTGACGACTGCGCTTTATGAGCGCGCAGCACAGCGCGCGAGTCTCGAAGCGGAGCTGCAAGAGCGCCCGCTGAAGGAGATTCCGGCACTGGTCCTCCCGGCCGTTCTACTCTTTCACGACGGTACAACACGGATTTTGCGTGGCATAGATCTGGCGAGCGGCCGGGTGACGCTGGCGAGCCCTTCGGGCGACGGTGCTATCGCCATTGAGCGGATCGAAGCCGTCGAGGCGAACTATACGGGCTTCGTCTACTTCGTGCGGCCTGCGGCCACAGGGGATGCCCGCGTCGCAGCGGCTGGCGAAGTGCCAAAAGCCCACTGGTTCTGGTCGGTGGTGTCGCAATTCGGCGCGAATTACGGTCACGTCGCCATCGCTGCTTTTGTCGTCAACATGCTGGCGCTCGCGGCGCCACTGTTCACGATGAGCGTCTATGATCGCGTCATCCCGAATGGCGCGGTCCCCTCGCTGGTCGCGCTTGGAATCGGACTTGCTCTCGCAATCGCCTTCGACTTCCTGCTCAAGGTTGTGCGTAGTCGTATGATCGACATGACCGGCAAGAAGATCGATGTCGTGCTGGCATCGAACATCTTCGAACACGTGATGTCGCTGAAGATGGACAAGCGGCCACCCTCGGTCGGCATTCTTGCCAATCAGATGCGCGACTTCGATTCCGTGCGTGAGTTCTTCACCTCGGGCACGGTGGTCTCGGCCACCGACATGGTGTTCGCAATCATCTTCATTGCGGTCCTTTTCGTGATCGCCGGGCCGCTTGCCTGGATTCCGCTGGCGATGCTGCCAATCATGATCGGTGTCGGTTTGCTGCTGCAGCGCCCGCTCGACCGTGCGATGAAACATCTGCAGGCGGAATCTGCGGCACGTCACGGCATTCTCATCGAGTCGCTGAACGGTATCGAGACCGTGCGGGCGGTTGCCGGCGAAAGCCGCGTGCAAACCATATGGGAGCGTTCGGTCGCAGCCACCGCGCGTTCTAGCGAGGGCGTTCAATTCTGGTCGTCGCTGGCAATGACCGCCGCCAGCGTCGCCACGCAGATATGCAGTCTGCTGCTGGTCGTCGTCGGCGTGTTCCTGATCCTTGATGGCAAGCTGTCGGTCGGCGCGCTCGTTGCCGCAAACATGCTGTCCGGCCGGATTCTCGGCCCGATCGCTGGCATTGCAGCAGTCATGACGCGTGCGACCCAAACTGTATCTGCGCTGCGTTCAATCGACCGCTTGATGGCGATGGAGCGGGAAAGGCCGCCCGAGAAGATCTTCGTTGCACGCGAGATCACAAAAGGAAGCATCGAATTCAGGAATGTCAGCTTCGCTTATCCGAATAGCCCGACCAAGGCGCTGGATGGCGTGTCGTTCCATGTGAAGCCGGGCGAAAAGATCGGCATCATCGGCCGAGTGGGCTCTGGCAAGACGACCGTCGGTCGTCTCGCAACGGCTTTCTACCCGCCGACTGAAGGCAGCATCCTGATCGACGGAATTGATATCCGGCAATACGATCCCGCAGACTTGCGGGCGGGGATCGGTTTCGTGCTGCAGGACACGGATCTGTTCTACGGCAAGCTGCGCGATAACATCACGCTCGGCCGCACCGATGCCACTGATGAAGAAGTGCTTGTTGCTGCGCGCCTGGCGGGCGTCGAGACATTCATCGCAGGTCATCCGCAAGGTTATGACATGATGATCGCAGAGGGCGGGCGCAGCCTGTCGGGCGGTCAGAAACAGGCGATTGGTCTTGCTCGCATTCTGATCCGAAAGCCGCGTGTTTTGTTTCTGGATGAGCCGACCGCGCATTTCGACGTTCGCAGCGAGAGTGAATTCCTCGAGCGGCTCAGATCACTCGCCAAGGGCGAGATGTCGATCATTGTCTCGACGCATCGACCGTCATTGTTGTCGCTCGTGGATCACATTCTTGTCTTCGACAACGGCAAGATTGTTGCCGATGGTCCGGCCGAACAGATCCTGACGCGCCTGCGTCCGCAAGCGCAGCCGGCTCAGGGCGCGGGAAGGCCGGTCAATGTCGCAATCTGATTTCGCTTTCTCGAACGATATCCGTGCTGCCGTCGCGATGCGCACGCCGCGCACATCGCGGATGCTTTTGCTCTCGATCGTAGGATTGCTCTTCGTCTTCCTGATCTGGGCGCATTTCGCTGTTCTCGACGAGGTGAAGCGCGGCAATGGCAAGGTCGTGCCATCGCGCCAGACACAGGTCGTGCAGTCGCTGGAAGGCGGTATCATCAGCGAATTGCTGGTGCAGGAAGGCGCGATCGTCAAGAAAGATCAGCCGCTCGCGCGTATCGAGGACACCAATTTTGCCGCGCAGTTCGGCGAGATACGCGAACGCCGCAGCGCGATGGCCGCGCGCGTGACCCGGCTCGAAGCAGGCGCGATGGGCAAGACCGGGATCGAATTCCCGGAAGAACTCGTGAAGTTCTCGCCGCGTGCTGTTCAGGCCGAACGCGCAGTGTTCGACGCGCAAGCTCGCAAGCTGGCACAGGACGTTGATGTTATCGCGCAACAGGAATCGCAGAAGCAGAAAGAAATCGAAGAGCTACGCGCATCCGAGACGCGCTTCGCCGAAACCTTGAAGCTGCTGACCAGGGAAGTGCAGCTCACCCGTAAGCTCTATGAGCAGAAGGTGGTTCCTGAGATCGAAATGCTGCGGGCAGATCGTCAGGCCACCGATATGCGTGGCCAGCTTGCTGTGGTGCAGGCCACGATCGTGAAGACCGAGGCGGCTGTCAAGGAGGCCCAGTCGCGCCTGCTCAATGTTGTGACGGCCTTTCGCGCCCAAGCTGAAGACGATCTCGCCAAGTCGCGCGGTGATCTCGCGGTTCTCGACGAAAACATCAAGTCGGCCCAAGATCGCGTCCGCCGCACCGAGTTGCGTTCGCCCGTCTATGGCATCGTGAACAAGTTGAATGTCACCACCATCGGCGCGGTTGTTGCACCGGGGGCCAGCGTGATGGAGATCGTGCCGCTCGAAGACACATTGCTGGTCGAAGGCCGTATCCGTCCCCAGGACATTGCATTTATCCGTGCCGACCACGACGCGGTGGTCAAACTCAGCGCTTATGACTCGTCGGTATACGGCTCGCTGCATGGCAAGGTCGAACGTATCAGCGCCGACACCATCGTTGACGAGAAGGGCGACAAAAACGAACGTGGTGAAACTTTCTATCGAGTGATGGTGCGTACCGAGAAGAACTACCTCGGGACCAGTGAACACCCGCTGCCGATCATTCCGGGCATGGTCGCGACCGTCGAGATTCTGACGGGCAAGAAGTCGGTACTTGATTATCTCGTGAAGCCCGCCCGCATGCTTCGGGATGAAGCGTTGCGGGAACGCTGAGTGGCCGATGCAGGGGCGTGCGGTGCGCGCCTGCGGCCAGGAGAGTCAATAAACTCTTAAAAGCTGCCATTTCCTAAAATGTGAGCGAATGCATTTGCGCTCGATTGAGTGCGTTCAGCGAGATGCTCGCATGGGTTGACGGCTTTTAACCGGCCTGCAGTCGGTCCCATTCTATTCCTGATGCCACAAGATCCGGGCGGGGATCGACGCAAAGACGTCGGACGATGCACCGGACAACGGGGCGTCAGTCATGTTGCGTATCGATCAGGCGCGGGTATTCCCGCGTGTGCTGGGGATTGTGCTTGCCGGTCTGCTTTCGATCGGCAGTGCCAGTGGCGCGCTTGCAAAAGCGCGTGCCAAGAAAGCAGTCGCGGCGAAGCTTGCGGCCGAGGAGCAACTCGCTCCGATCGCAACGGCACCGGTGCGCTTTTTCACCATCAATCAGGTCCTGGCCAAGCAAGCCAGCCAATCAACGGCCAAGCCGGGGACGATTGAGGTTGCGGCTGTTGTCCCTCAAGATACGAACGTTGTCCTCGATGCTCCGCTGCCGGCAGCGCTGGTGCCTGCGGTGAGCGAAGAGCCTTTCGGTCTCTTTACCTTCCGGGCGCCTGAAGGGCTGCTCTGGATCAAATGGCGTGGCGTGGAAGCACGTATGCGCGCTGAACTGAAGTCGATCGCGGATTGCGAAGCCGATGGCGAACACTGTCCCGCCGGCGCGCGTAAATTCCTGTCTCTGATCAATGGTGCGTCCGAGATGAGCCCACGATCGCGGGTCGAAATGATCAATCGCGGCCTGAACAACGTTGTTCGCTATGTTGGCGATTATCAGCAGCATGGCGTTGCCGACTTGTGGAGCTCGCCCCTCGAAACGCTGTCGGCCGGCGCAGGCGACTGCGAAGACTACGCCATTGCGAAATATGCGATGCTTTCGGCGGCTGGCATTCCGGAAAGCAATCTCAAATTGCTGCTGGTTCGCGATCGGGCCGTGCGACAGGATCATGCGGTACTTGCTGTCCGTGTTGATGGACGCTGGGTGGTCCTCGACAATCGCTATTCCAGACTCTCGGAAACGCAGGACTTGCCGCATTTCATGCCGCTATTTGCGATTAACGGGGCGGGTGTGAGCCTGTTTGCTGCTCCGTATGCAGAGCGCGCCCTTCATGAAAGCGAGGCGGATATGCTGCCTGCGACCGCCGCGAGCGGTCTCGGAGGAGGCTCAACGCTTCCCCTCGTATTCTGAGCGGTTCGGCAACACCTTGCCAAAATAGACCGGTGATGCTGCTTTTCCCTCGGCCAGATCTTGTACTTAACCAATAGTTGCGCTCTTAATGCGACAGGTTCGGATCAGGGGGCTACCACCATGCGCTTGAAATCAGCTTTCTTTGGATTGGTCGTTGCGATGGGCATGGCCGGTGGCGCAGCTTGCGTTCAGGCCGGGGAGCTCCCGGGTGGCGCATTCTCGATCGATTGCCAGGACGGCTCCAACTACAAACTGACATCGCCTCCGGTGCTCGTGCCGGGTGACATCGTGACTGGACATCTGCATCTTTCACCTCGGCATGCGACGCCGGTGCGATTGATGCCGATGGGGCAGGGCTATCGCTATGCCGGCCATGGTGTCTGGCTCGACGGCATTCGTGAGCATGCGCTGCTCTATCGCAGCAAGTACAATCCCGTTGCTTGTATCGTCACGCGCATCTAGTCGCCTGCACCGACCTTCGTTTTTAAAAGCCGCCGGCGTGTAACGCCGGCGGCTTTTTGCTTTTCGAAGCTGCCAACACACCTGCCAGCAGTTGCTTGCGTCAGTTCGGTGATGTCCCAATCTGGCCATCTGTACCGTTCTGAAGCGAGGCTGCGCGTTCGTTCACCTGCAGATACTTAAGTGTCTACTTTCATCGAGAAGTAGGGAGACAATATCCCCGGCTTTTCCTGTGGTTGTGTGCTGATGCAGATTTGATCGAGAGTTCTAATCGAAGTAAATCAAAGTATTCAATGAGGCATTTTCTTGTATATTACGGCTTCAGGAGTTCTTTCTCGCTATATGACGCCTTTTTCTAATCTATTATTTGTCGTTCCGTCATTAATTATAGCTTCTTAATACTATAGTAATGAATTATTACTTTGAGTTCCATTTTTGGACTTAACCAACCCAATAAAAGCATTGAAAATTTGATTGGTATTTGTTGACGATAATTGGAGCTTAATCGTATTTTAACCCTCGCAAGGCCGCAGCCTTTTTAGCGGTCGATCAGCTTGGGGTTGTGAATATGAATGCTCCCGTTTTGCTTGCTCAACTCGCCGGTTCTCCTGCGCAGCCAATTGCGTCGCCAAAGAATCTGAAAATCGAGAAGCCGCAAAACGGTCAGGCGGTGAGCGTCCAACTTGATGGCGCGACCAAGCTCGATCTTGCTGGTATCGCGAGCGAGAAGATTACTTTTGTCCGCGTAGGCGAGAAGCTCGTCATCCTGTTCGACAATCAATCGACAGTCACAGTCGATCCGGTGTTCGACAACAATGGTCGTCCGGTCACGGATCTCGCATTCGACATGGGCGCTGATCGCACGCTGAACGGCGAGCAGTTCGCACAGGCATTTCCGATCACGACCGATCAGTCGGTATTGCCGGCCGCTGGTGGCGCAACTGGTCCGACGGGCGGTGCAAGCTTCGCTGACGCTTCGGTGGGAGCGCTCGCGGGCTCCGGTGCGCGGTTGGGCCTGTTGATCGGGGAAGATGGCGCTGGCGGTTTCGCGACCGATACGGAGACGCAAGCGAATGCGACGCCGATTCCTGGCGGTGTTACCTCTGTTATCCTGAATGAAGACGGTTTTGCCGAAGGTAACCTTGGCGGCAGCGGCGACGTTGGCACCGCCACGTCGGTGACGGGATCGTTGAATGTCAACTTCGGCACCGACTCGGTCGGCCGGCGCTTCGAATTCAACGAGACGCAGTCCGGCCTGCAGGGTCTGACGTCTGGCGGTCAGTCCGTCTCGCTTGCCATCGTGAATGTTGGCGGCATACCGACGCTTATCGGTTTTGTAGGTGGCGATTCAAACGATCTTGCCAACCGGGTCTTCACGGTTACGCTCAACGTCACCGACTCCGGCGACACCTATACGTTCCAGCTCCTGCGTCCGCTCGATCATCCGCTGTCCGGCACGATCGAGGAAACGCTCAATCTGACGATCAACGTTACCGCGTTCGACGGCAGCTCCGACGCCGCGCCGGTGACCATCCAGATCGGCATCAATGACGATACGCCGACCATCGGCACGGTCAGTCAATCGACGTTGACCGATCCGCTGATCGGGAATCCGTCGGAGCAATCCGGTTCGCTGGGCATTTCCTGGGGCGCCGATCGCTTCAATGCCAATCCGAACGGTGGCGCCGCCTCCGGCAATGGTGATCGCTCGGTCGTCTTCACGTCGGCCAATGTGACGGCCACCGGCGACGCGACAACCAGCATCGCGGCGCTGACTTCGCATAACGAGACGGTGCAATATGTGCTGCTGGAGAACGGCACTGTGCTGGTCGCCTATACCGGCAACACCGCGCCGACCAGCCTTGCCAATGCGTTGCTCAGTGCTGCACCGTCCGGCGAAGGCGGCCAGACCGATGGCAGCATCGTGTTCATCGTGACGCTGTCGGATGACAGCAATAGCGGTGGCTATGTCATCACCCAGTATCGTTCGCTGGATCACGATAGCGGCCAGACCCGTTTCGAGACGATCAATCTCGGTTTTAACTTCACTGCAACCGACAGCGACGGCGATCCGGTCTCCGGCACGTTGCAGGTGGTCATCAATGACACCGTTCCGGTCATCACCGGGCCCGTTGATTCGAGCACCGTGAGCGAAGGTAACGGTGGGCAGGGGGAGGGTGGCGAAGGCCAGATGCCGGCGCTGCTTGCCATCGGCTCGAGCACTGGCCCGATCTCGCTGAACATCGATTGGCGTTCGGACAATCACAATCCGAGTGCTGCCGGCGGCGCTCATGACCGCTCGGTGACCTTCACGTCGCAGACGATTGCCAATCTTCAGGCGCTCGGCCTGACCTCGGATGGCGCCCAGATCAACTACGAGATCTCCGCGGACGGAACGAAGCTCACAGCATTCGTGACAATGCCGGCCGGCGAAGGATCCGAAACGCCTGTGATCCGTGAGGTCTTCACGGTGCAGCTCTCGGACGACGGCAATGGCAGCTATAATTTCACGCTGCTCGGCAATCTTGATCATCGGGGCGAGGGCAAGGGCGAGACGATTTCGATCGGCTTCGGTTTCACAGCCACCGATTCCGATGGCGATACCGCGAGCTCCAACTTCACCGTCGATGTCTCGGACGACATTCCGACCGCTGGCCCGATCGAGACCCGGTCGCTCGGCGAGGGGACGGGTGAAGGGAATGCCTTCACCCAGCAGACGCTGGATCATGTTTCGCTGAACATCAATTGGGGCGCGGACGATGCCAATGGCATCGATCCGTCCGTTGACCGCAAGGTGGCGTTTGCCAACGGTACCGTTGCGGCCTTCGATCAGCTCGGTCTGACCTCCAACGGCGAGCCGGTGACCTTCATCCTGCTGGACAATGGCACGCTGCTCGTCGCCAAGGTCGGCGGTGACGAAGGCTATCGTGTCGTTTTCTCGGTGCAGCTCAGCGACGTC
>CALRZK010000048.1:0-10257 GCA_943372615.1 Bradyrhizobium ivorense
CGGATTTCAGCATCGGGATTCTGGTCGAGGATCGAGGTCGCGATCGACCAGATTTTTCGCTTGGCGCCCTCGATCAGGCCGGCCATGGAGCCTGTCGTATCGAGCACAAAAGCGACTTCGACGGTCTGTTTTGCATGCGCAGATGACGCGAACAGCGCTTGCGGCAAACTTGCGGCAGCGACGATCAAGACGACGCGGCCGATACGGGCTAAACTCATGGAATGTCTCCGGTTCTTTCGCTTGATCACGCGCTGGTGAATGGGCTCCGAGGTGAAAGACGCCGGTTTTTGTCTGTGCGGCCGCACGGAGGCAGCACAGCGTCATTCCAGCGGCAGGTCTCCGCGGGGCGTATTGGGCGCTCCCGCTGAAATCGGCTAAGTTCGTCGCCATGGAATCGACTGCCGTTCAAACCCCGACGCTGATTTTCGACCGTCGCCAGTCCGAGACGGCGCTGGCGATCGCGCGCGGAACTGTGCGCCTCTTGCGCTCGCTCGGATTTTCATGCGTGGCCGAGCTGTCGCTGCCGTCGGGGCGGCGGGCGGATCTGGTGGCGATGAATGAGAAGGGCGAGATCTGGATCGTCGAGATCAAGTCATCGGTGGAGGATCTGCGCGCGGATACGAAATGGCCGGACTATCGCGCCCATTGCGATCGGTTGTTCTTCGCCTTCACGCAGGATCTGCCTTGCGAGATTTTTCCCGGCGAAACCGGGCTCATCGTTGCCGATGCCTATGGCGCGCATGTGCAGTGTGAGGCGCCGGAGCACAAGATCGCAGCAGCCACGCGAAAAGTGATGATGCTGCGCTTTGCGATGACGGCGGCGCACAGACTGAATAGGCTGCATGACCCTCAGGGTCATGCAGCCTATCCGAACGAGTTCTGATTTCTTTCTTCTCCCCGCTTGCGGGGAGAGGTCGCTCATCACATGCGAAGCATGTGGTGAGAGGGTGAGGGGGACTCTCCATTTGCTCCGAGCTGGTGGAGAGTCCCCCTCATCCGTCGTCGCTTCGCGACGCCACCTTCTCCCCGCAAGCGGGGAGAGGTTCAAAAAATCAGCGCGGCGCGCGCTTGGCGAGGATGCGCTGCAGGGTGCGGCGATGCATGTTCAAGCGACGCGCGGTTTCCGAGACGTTGCGATTGCACATCTCATAGATGCGCTGGATGTGCTCCCAGCGCACGCGATCTGCCGACATCGGATTGTTCGGCAATTCCGACTTGTCGCTATCGATCGCAAGCAGCGCGTTGACGACATCATCGGCATCGGCCGGCTTCGACAGATAGTCGACGGCGCCCATCTTCACCGCGGTCACGGCGGTGGCGATGTTGCCATAGCCGGTGAGCACGATGGCGCGTGCATCCGGACGCTGCTGCTTCAATGCGGAGACGACATCGAGGCCATTGCCATCGCCGAGGCGAAGATCGACCACGGCAAAAGCCGGCGCCGCTTTGCTGATCTGGGCAAGGCCATCGGAGACGGTATCGCAGGAGGTGACGGTAAAACCGCGGGTCTCCATCGCGCGTGACAGGCGTTCCAGAAACGGCTTGTCGTCCTCAACGATCAGGAGCGAGCGGTCGGTCTGTTCAGTCACTTCGGCAAGAGCGTTCACGGTTTCAAATCCTCCATCTGCAATCATCCCTAGCATATGGGGCCGCAAACTTCACCTGCCAAGAATGTGAAGGTTTGGATAGCTTGCTCGCGAAGTTAAAAAACGCAGGCTTTTTCCCGGGAAAACGGGTGGTTAACGGCCGGAACGATGCTAAATCTGCGCGGCGTGATGTCGCAGAGCAGCACGCGATGGGGAAAGTCAAAGAAAGCAGATCCGGAATGGACGCGATGTCACAGGGGAAGACTGACGAGGCTTCGATTCGTTATGAAGGCTGGCGGATCGTAGGTGTTTGCTTCGTTCTCGCGACTTTCGGATGGGCGCTCGGCTTCTACGGACAGAGCGTCTATCTCGCGGAACTCCAGCGCGTCCATGGCTGGCCGGCCTCCACCATCGCAACGGCGACCACCGTCTTCTACCTCATCGGTGCGTTGCTGGTTGCGTTTGTCAGCGAGGCAATGCGGGCGCTCGGGCCACGCAACACGTTGCTGGCCGGCGTCGGCATGCTCAGCGTGGCCACCATCCTGCTCGGCCAGATCACGGCGCCCTGGCAGCTCTATGCGGTGAATGTGCTGCTCGCTTTCGGCTGGGCCGGCACCAGCCTTGGCGCCATCACCAACACGCTTGGCCTGTGGTTCGACAAGAAACGTGGCATGGCGATCAGCCTCGCGCTCAATGGCGCGAGCTTTGGCGGCATTGTCGGCGTGCCGCTCCTGGTCACTGCAAGCAATGCCTTCGGCTTTGCCGGCGCCACCATGGCGGCAGTGGCGACAATGCTGTTGCTGCTGGTGCCTGTCATCCTGTTGTTCGTTGGCCATCCGCCGCATCGCGCTGTCGTCGGCACTGTCGCGGCGGCGGATACGCCGTCCTCGACGCGCATTCGCGCGCAGGCACTGCGGGATATCGCTTTTCTCACAGTGACGATTGCGTTTGCCTTCGGATTGTTTGCGCAGGTCGGCTTCATCGTTCACCTGATCTCGTTTCTCGATCCGGTGATCGGCCGCGAGCGCGCCGCGGCGGCCGTGTCGCTGATGACTGTGATGGCGGTGGTCGGCCGCGTGCTGTTCTCGACGGTGATCGACCGGCTCAATCAGCGCATGGCCTCGGCGTTTTCGTTTCTCAGCCAGGGCGTTGCGCTGGCGATCATCATCAACATTCATGACACAACGGCGATCTTCTTCGCCTGCGCGCTGTTCGGCTTCTCAGTGGGCAATCTGATCACGCTGCCGGCGCTGATCGTGCAGCGGGAGTTCGATTCAAGGTCGTTCGGCGTGCTGGTGAGCCTGATCACGTCGGTGACGCAGGTCACTTACGCCTTTGGTCCGGGTATTGTCGGCTGGCTCAAGGATATTTCGGGAAGCTACAGCGTGCCGTTCTATAGCTGCATGGCATTGCAGGTGATTGCGGCGGTCATGATCATGGTGCGGGGGCGGGCGATCAAAACACCGCTGCCGTAGGATGGGTTGAGCGAAGCGAAAACCCATCATCCGTCATTGCGGCAAGATCGGATGATGGGTTTTCGCGAAGACGCTCAACCCATCCTACGACCCCGGAGGTGGGGTTAAGCTTCCCGCGCCTTCAACAAATCCTCGACATCCAGCCGCTTCGTAAACATCGCGATCTCGCCATTGGGATCGCGCGGCCATTCGCTTTCCGGACGATCCCAATACAGTTCCACGCCGTTCTGGTCGGGATCGCGGAGATACAGTGCCTGGCTGACGCCGTGATCGCTGGCACCGTCAAGCGTGATACCCGCGCTCAACACGCGATGCAGGGCGTCCGCGAGGTCCGCACGGGTGGGATAGAGGATAGCGGTGTGGAAGAGGCCCGTCGTGCCGGGCGCCGGCGGCTGGCCGCCTTTGCTCTCCCAGGTGTTGAGGCCGATATGGTGGTGATAGTCGCCGGCGGCGATGAACACCGCCTGGTCGCCATAGCGTGCCTTGATCTGGAAGCCGAGCACGTCGCGATAGAAGCCGAGCGCGCGGTCGAGGTCGGCGACCTTGAGGTGGACATGCCCGATCTTGGTGCCGGCGGGGATGGGAGGGGTGGGGACGGACATAGCGAGGCTCCTGAGGGGCTGATGCGTTCAGGAGGATTTAGGCGCGGGGCCGTCGGATGGGTAGAGCGTCGTCGTGAAACCCATCGTTTCCAAAAACTCGCTGCCGTAGGATGGGTTGAGCCAACGGGTCGCGCAACGCGCGCCCGATGATAAACTCCGCGACAACCCATCGGCCGAACCATATGGCAGGCTCCGCCGATGGGTTATCGCTCCGGCGCTTCGCGCCTTCGCTCAACCCATCCTACGAAGTGCCATCCAATTCCGATACCTGCCCGTCCGGAAGTCCGAATTCATAGGTGTTCAGTGTCATCGAGACCATCGTGTAATAGCCACACAACCCGATGATCTCGGCGAGGGCCTTCGCGCCAAGCACCTCATTGGCTTCGTCGTAAAGCGGCTTCGACAGTCCCTGCGCTTCATGCAGCGACTTGGCCACGTCATAGATCACGCGCTCCCGCGTCTCGCCAAAAGTCGGCGAGCGGCGGTTCTTGATGTCCTCGATGATGGCGGGATCGAGCCCGGCCTTCAGCGCAAAATTCTTGTGCGCATACCACTCGAAATGCGCCGTCCAGTGCCGCGCCGTGACCAGGATCGCCAGCTCGGCATGCGCATCCGAGAGCGATGTGTCATAGCGCAGGAAGGCGCCGAGGCGGGTGGCGTGGCGCGCCATCTCGGGGCTGGCGAGCCAGGCCATCATCGGCTCCGGCGGCTTGCCGCGCTTGCTGGCGATGGATTCGTCATAGATCGCCTTCTGGTCGGCGGTCATTTCGCCAGGCGAAAGAAGCTTTAGGCGCATCTCGTTCCTCGTCTCGTTTTTGTTGTTGTCGCGGGAAACTAACGAGTCTTTGCAGCCGACGACAAGCCATTGAATTCCACGATCTGCCGGGTAAGCTTCATGCCAACAATATCGCGAGCGCCACGCTTGCGCACAAACAACGAGGAAACACCCGATGTCCGATCTCGAGACATTCCGCAGCGACACCCGCGCCTGGCTGGAGGCCAATTGCCCGCCGGAAATGCGCAAGCCTGTCACCGCCGATGAGGATGTGTTCTGGGGCGGCCGCAATACCAAATTCGCATCGGAGCCGCAGCGCCTCTGGTTCGAGCGCATGCGCGACAAGGGCTGGACCGTGCCGGACTGGCCGAAGGAATATGGCGGCGGCGGCCTCGATGGCGCGCAGGCAAAAGTGCTGCGCGAGGAGATGGCGAAGATCGGCGCGCGGCCTCCGCTGTCCAGCTTCGGCATCTGGATGCTCGGGCCGGCGCTGCTGAAATACGGCAATGACGAATTGAAGAAGGAGCATCTGCCGAAGATTGCCGCGGGCTTGATCCGCTGGTGCCAGGGCTATTCCGAGCCCAATGCCGGCTCCGATCTCGCCTCATTGCAGACCCGCGCGGAGAGCGATGGCGATCACTATGTGATCAATGGCTCGAAGATCTGGACGTCCTACGCGAATTACGCGGACTGGATCTTCTGTCTTGTGCGCACGGATGGTGCGGCGAAGAAGCACGACGGCATCAGCTTCATCCTGTTCGATATGACGTCGCCCGGCGTCTCGACCAAACCGATCCTGCTGATCTCCGGCAAGTCGCCGTTCTGCGAGACCTTCTTCGACAATGTGCGGGTGCCGAAATCCCATGTGGTCGGCACCGTCAATCGCGGCTGGGATGTCGCCAAATATCTGCTGCAGCATGAGCGCGCGATGATCTCCGGCATGGGCGAGCGCGGCGTCGGCCGGCCGCTCGGCCAGGTCGCGGCAGATACGATCGGTGTGGATTCACAGGGACAACTCGACGATGCGATGCTGCGCGGGCAGATCGCGAGCTTCGAGGTGGATGAGGCGGCGCTGTCCTGCGCGGCGGAGCGCGCAGTCGATCTTGCCAAGGCCGGGCAGGGCCATCCGGCGTTTTCGTCGGCGATGAAATATTACGGCACGGAGCTCAACAAGCGGCGCCACGAGATCCTGATGTCGGCTGGCGGGAGTGGCGCGCTGGAATGGGAGAGCGAGAGATCGCATGAGGGGGCCAAGCCGCGCGCCTGGCTGCGGACCAAGGCGAATTCCATCGAAGGCGGCACCAGCGAAGTGATGCTGGGGATTGTCGCGAAACGGATTCTGGATCTGCCGGGGGCGTGAGGCCCTCTCCGCTGTCATCCCCGGGCTTGATCCGGGGATCCATCTTTGCCGCGCGTCGGAAGATGGATGGCCGGGTCAGGCCCGGCCATGACGGAGTGAAACAACAATAACGAACATCGGATCATCCCATGCCTCTCCTCCTCAACGACGAACAGACCATGCTCCGCGACAGCGCACGCGGTTTTATCGGCGACAAGGCGCCGATCGCTCATTTCCGCCAGCTGCGCGACAGCAAGGACGAAACAGGCTTTTCCCGCACGCACTGGAAGACCTTTGCCGAAATGGGCTTTGCCGGCCTGCTGGTGCCCGAAGCCCATGGCGGCAGCGGGCTTGGTGCGATGGAAGCCGGCGTCATCATGGAGGAGATCGGGCGCACACTGATGCCGTCGCCGTTCTTCGCCACCTCGGTGCTCTCAGTCTCCGCACTGCGCGGCGGCAGCGAGGCGCAGCAGGCGGCCTATCTGCCCAAGATCGCCGAGGGTGCGCTACTCGCGGCGCTGGCCGTGGATGAAGGTAACAAGCATCGGCCGCTGAATATCGCGCTGAAGGCCGAGCGCTCCGGCAACGGCTTCAAGCTCAGCGGCGACAAGGCGTTCGTGGTCGATGGCCACACCGCCGATCTCCTGATCGTGGCGGCGCGCAGTGGTGGCAGCGTCGGCGAGCGCGAGGGGCTGACGCTATTTGCGGTCGATCCCAAGGCAAAAGGCATCGCCATCGAGCGTACGGTCATGGTCGATGCGCATAACGCCGCGCGGATCGTGTTCGACAATGTCGCCGTCGATGCCGATAGCGTGCTTGGCGAGGTCGATCAGGGCGGCGTGTTGCTCGATCGCGTGCTGAATGTCGGCCGTGGTGCAGTCGCGGCTGAGATGGTGGGGCTGTCTGACGAGGTGTTCGGCCGCACGGTGACCTATCTCAAGGAGCGCAAGCAATTCAGCAAACTGATCGGCGAATTCCAGGCGCTGCAGCATCGCGCTGCGCATCTCTATACGGAAATCGAGGTGACCCGCGCTGCTACGATGAAGGCGCTGCAATTGCTGGACGCGGATGCACCGACGGCGGCGGCTGCGGTGGCGGTAGCCAAAGCCAAGGCCGGCACCACGGCGACGCTGGCGGTGCAGGAGGGCGTGCAGATGCATGGCGGCATGGGCATGACCGACCAGTTCGATGTCGGCCTGTTCATGAAGCGCGCGCGGGTGTGCCAGGAATTGCTGGGCGACAGCAATTTTCACGCGGATCAGCTGGCGATGATGAAGAAGTACTGAGTTCTTAACCTCTCCCCGTTCTTTACGGGGAGAGGTCGGCGCGCATTCGCGCCGGGTGAGGGGCATGGCACGCGCGTGCCTCATGCGCGATCCATCGGATCTCTCCGAGAGAGAGACGCTGAAGTTTTCAGAAATTCTTCGCTTCGATAGTTGTGAGCTTGGTGCCGGCCACGTGCCATGCCCCTCACCCGACGCCCTCATGCTTCGCATGTGGGCGTCGACCTCTCCCCGCGCAAAATGCGGGGAGAGGTTAAGACTACCTGATCGGCGGCGCGTATTGGATGCCGCCATTGTTCCACGTCTGGTTCAAACCGCGCGGGATCTTCAGTTTCGAACCGTCGCCGACATTGCGCTCATACACTTCGCCGTAATTGCCGACATGGCGGATGATTCGCGCGGCCCAGTCCTTGGACAGGCCGAGATCCTCGCCATAGGCGCCTTCGGTGCCGACCAGGCGCATCACGTCGGGCTTCTTCGACTTCAGCGCTTCATCGATGTTCTTCGAGGTGATGCCGAGTTCTTCGGCATTGATCATCGCATAGAGTGTCCACTTGACGATCATCATCCAGTCGTCGTCACGCTGGCGGACGACCGGAGCCAGTGGCTCCTTCGAGATGACGTCGGGCAGGATGACGTGATCATCCGGCTTCGCCAGCGTCAGGCGCAGTGCGTAGAGCTGCGACGCGTCGGCGGTGAAGGTGTCGCACTGGCCGGAATTATAGGCCTTGAGGACATCCTCGAGCTTCGGGAATTTGACCTCGGTGTATTTGATATTGTTGGCGCGGAAGTAATCCTGCGCATTCAGCACCGTCGTGGTGTTGTCCTGCACGCAGACCTTGCTGTCGTTCAGTTCCAGCGCCGAATCGATGTTGCGCGACTTCGGGATCATGAAGCTCTGGCCATCATAATAGGAGACGGCGGGGAAATAGAGCGCGAGATTGCTTTCGCGCGACATGCTCCAGGTGGTGTTGCGCGCGAGGATGTCGATCTTGCGGCTCTGTAATTCCTTGAAGCGCTCATTGGCGTCGAGACCAACGAACTTCACTTTTTTCGGATCGTCGAAGATGGCGGCAGCGACCGCACGGCAGAAGTCGACGTCGAAGCCGGACCAGTTGCCCTGGGCGTCCGGCGCCGAGAAGCCGGGCAGGCTCTGATTGACGCCGCACAATACGGCGTCGCGCTTGATGGTGCGCTTCAGCGTCTTGGTGTCGTAGCGTTCATAGGTGATCGCGGCGGCAGCCACGGCGGTGGCGACCGCGAGGCCGATGGCCAGTCCGGTCACGAAAGTGCGTTTCATCGCCATGAGAAGTCAGCCCCCTGAGTGATGGCGTAATGTGATGCGTGGAGTCGCGGC
Source organism: Bradyrhizobium ivorense (assembly GCA_943372615.1). Taxonomy (GTDB): domain Bacteria; phylum Pseudomonadota; class Alphaproteobacteria; order Rhizobiales; family Xanthobacteraceae; genus Tardiphaga; species Tardiphaga ivorense_A. The sequence continues at coordinate 8,418 of CALRZK010000048.1, forward strand.
GGCGAATGCCGCGCTTAGATTTCAGGCTTCTGCCGGATCACGACCTTGGTGCCGACGGGTACGCGTTCATAGAGATCGCTGACATCGGCATTGACGAGGCGGAAGCAGCCGGAAGACACGGCGGTGCCGATGGTGTCGGGCCGGTTGGTGCCGTGGATGCGATAGACGGTGGCGCCGAGATAGAGCGCGCGGGCGCCCATGGGATTGCCGGGGCCACCGGCCATGAAGCGCGGCAGATAAGGCTGGCGCTGGATCATTTCCGCGGGCGGCGTCCAGTCCGGCCACTCCGCCTTGCGCGAGATCTTGACCAGGCCCTGCCACTGGAAACCATCGCGGCCGACGCCGATGCCATAGCGCATCGCGCGGCCATTGCCCTGCACGAGATAGAGATAGCGCTCATTGGTGGAGATGATGATGGTGCCGGGGGGCTCGGTGGTGCGGTAGAGCACCATCTGCTTCTGGAATTCCGGCGGCAATTCGATGGAGTCGTCGGCGATCAGGCCCGGCTCGTCACCGACATCGGGGCGCTGCAATTGCGCGCTGGCCTGCGTGATCGACAATGCGAGGCCGGCCGCGGCGATGAAACTGAGCCCGAGCAGGCGGCGGAGGTCGATCATTTCGGCATCTCCCGATTTGATGGTTCGCTGTGCATAGCATCGCAGCACAGGCACGTGAACCCGTGAATTGCCGGCATGGTCGTTGGCGGGGATGACGATTTGATTAAAAGCTCACTTAAAGAAAAACCCGGAGCAGGAGGCATCCTGTCCGGGTGGAGGCTTGGAGGTTGGGAGGAAAACTGGATTACGCCGCGATGCTGTCGATGCCGGCATTCTTCAGGAGATCGGCGAGCTGCTTGCGGGCATAGAACATGCGCGTCTTCACGGTGGAGGCGGGGATGCCGACGATCCCGGCGACTTCGTCCACCGACTTCTCGTGATAGTAGACGAGATTGACGATCTCGCGGTGCGCCGGCGAGAGCTTGGCGACGCAGGCCCGCAGGATTTCGCTGGTGCGTGTGCGGTCCAGCGAGGCTTCCGGTGTGTCGGCGCTGTCGGCGACTTCCATCACCTCGTCCTGGTCGATGTCCTCATATTTGCGCTGGCGCAGCGCGGTGAGCGCCTTGAAGCGCGCGATCGACAACAACCACGTGGAGACCTGCGAGCGGCCCTCGAACTGGCTGGCGGTGCGCCACACATCCAGAAAAACTTGGCTGACCAGATCCTCCGTCGCCGTGACATCGCGCAGCATGCGCAGCACGAAGCGATAGACCCGGACATTGTGACGGGCATAGAGCGTGTGCATCGCGGCGCGGTCGCCTTCGGCAATCCGCTCCAGCAGCATCTCATCCGTGGTAGCGCGGGCAGTGATGATGCCCTGTCGGCCGGCGGCGTTGAGTGCGATGACGTTCTGCATGACTGGCTCCCGGTGAAACGTCGGTGATGGGCGTTTCGTTGGGATCAGTTGTTAAGGTTTGCCGGTTTCAGGATGGCGGCTTGAAAAGCGGAAAATGGTTTCGTGGTAGGGGAGAATTGTTTCGTCGCGGCCGGGGCGACGAAACATTCGGGCATGAAAGTCGAGTGATTCTAATGAGATAGCTTCTTCCTTCTCCCCGCACGCGGGGAAGGTGGCGCGGCGAAGCCGGGTCGGATGAGGGGAACTCTCCACGGACTCGGAGTTTGCGGAGGCTCCCCCTCACCCGACGCACACATGCTGCGCATGCGGACGTCGACCTCTCCCCGCAAGTGTTCAGCCCGGACAGATCACTGACAGGTGTTCGGAGACATAGCTGACACATCCATAATGGGTGGAAGTTCCTTTTTGGGAGGCTTCCATGCCGTGG
>CALRZK010000049.1:0-10149 GCA_943372615.1 Bradyrhizobium ivorense
ATCTAACACGCTTGCATGTCGGCGCGCCCACAGTGCATCTAGCCGCATGATCACGGATGTCACGATCCCCGCGGCACTTGTTGCCGGCATTGTCAGCTTCCTGTCACCTTGCGTGCTGCCGCTGGTGCCGCCTTATCTCATCTATCTCACCGGTGCGACCATCGAGCAGGTGGCCGATGATGAGCAGGGCGCCGCTTCCCGGCGCGCAGTGATGGTCTCGGCACTGGTGTTCGTGCTGGGCTTCTCCACCGTGTTCGTGATCCTCGGCGCCAGTGCCAGCCTGATCGGCAGTCTGGTGCGCGCCTATGCAGCGCAGCTCTCGCTGGTGGCCGGTGTGCTGATCATTCTGATGGGCCTGCATTTCCTCGGCCTGACCAGGATCGGCGTGTTGATGCGGGAAGGCCGCATGACAATGCCGAAGCCCGTCGGCCTGTGGGGCGCCTATGCGATGGGCCTCGCTTTTGCGTTCGGCTGGACGCCGTGCATCGGTCCGATCCTGGCGGCAATTTTGTCGGTGGCTGCGGCGGAAGCAACGGTGACCAAGGGGGCGGGGCTGCTGGCGGTCTATTCGCTCGGCCTCGGCATTCCGTTCCTGCTGGCGGCTTTCATGGTGGAGCGCTTCTCCAGCGTGTTCGCGCGGATGAAGAAACATCTGGTGCATGTGGAGCGCGCAATGGGCGTGCTGATGATCATCACCGGCATCGCGTTCCTGACCGGCGGGATTGCGAATGCGAGCATCTGGCTGCTGGAGACGTTTCCCGCGTTGCAGAATTTTGGGTGAGGAAGCTAACCTCTCCCCGCCCTTTTGCGGGGAGAGGTCGGCGCGTCTTCGCGCCGGGTGAGGGGCATGGCACGCGATATCCGAGAGCGCGGTCCATCGAATCTCTCCGACAGCCCCACTCACATTTCGATAAAGTCTTCGCTTCGATAGTTGTGAGATTTTGGCCGGCCTTGTGCCATGCCCCTCACCCGATATTCATGCGCTTCGCTCATGAATATCGACCTCTCCCCGCAAAAGGGCGGGGAGAGGTTAAGAAGCCTCAGCTTCCACCAAGCTCCGCGTAATTTCCCTTCGCGTCCCACTTGTACACGACATAGTCGATCGCCTTGATGTCGCCCTTGGCATCGAACGCCATCTTGCCGAGCACGGTGTCCCAGTCGCCGGCCTTGATCACGTCCATGACCTTCTTCAGGTCGGTCGAGCCGGCCTTCGCGACAGCCTGGGTCCAGACCTGGAACGCGGCGTAGGTGTAGAGCGTGTAGCCTTCCGGATCGATGTTCTTGGCCTTGAACTTCTCGACGATCGCCTTGGCGGTCGGCTTGTTGCGCGGGTCGGGGCCGAAGGTGAACAGGGTGCCTTCTGCGGCAGGCCCCGTGATCGAGGCAAATTCCTTGTCGTTCATGGCGTCGCCCGCCATCATCACCGTCTTGAGGCCCTGGTCGCGCATCTGGCGCAGGATCAGGCCGGCTTCCTGGTGATAGCCGCCGACATAGACGAGATCGATATTGTCGCGCTTCAGGCGCGAAACGATCGAGTTAAAATCCTTGTCGCCCTTGTTGTAGCTCTCGAACAGTTTTTCGGTGACGCCAGCCTTGTTCAGCGCTTTCTTGGTCTCGTCGGCCAGACCCTTGCCGTAAGTGGTCTTGTCGTTGAGGATCGCGATATTCTTTCCCTTGAAATTCTTGGCAATGTAGTCGGCGGCAACGAGGCCCTGCTGGTCGTCACGGCCGCAGACGCGCAGCACGTTGGCGAGCTTGCGTTCGGTGAAGAGCGGATTGGTGGATGCCGGGGTGATCTGCAGCACATTGCTGTCGGCGTAGGCTTCCGAGGCTGGGATCGACGACGACGAACAGAAATGCCCGGCGACGAACGGCACCTTCGAGGACGCGAGCTTTTCGGCCACCGAGCGGGCCTGCTTGGGATCGCAGGCATCGTCGCCCACCTGCAGCGCCAGCTTCTTGCCGAGCACGCCGCCGGCGGCATTGATGTCGGCCACGGCCTGGTCGGCGCCGTTCTTCATCTGCCGGCCGAAGGCTGATTCGCCGCCCGTCATGGGGCCGGCCACCGCGACATTGATGTCCTGCGCGAAGGCTGCGGAGGAGAGCAGCGATGCGGCAAAAGCCAGACCAATAAGCTTGATGGGTTTCATGTGATCCTCGCGATGATCCAGAACGGGGCCGCACGGGCCGGGGTGGATGACAAGCGAGTGTGGGGTGATTTGGAAGTGAAGTCACCGGCAATTTTAAGGGGGAAACAAGGCCAACTGCGTCACTTCGCCGCCGGGATTGTGGGGCTGCCGGTGGCTGCCTGTAGCGTGGGCAAAGGCGCTCTTGCGCCGTGCCCACCTTCAAGTGTCGTGCACGTGAAGGTGGGCACGCTGCGCATTGCCCACCCTACGGATAACCGGCGCGACGGCGGATGCCTCAGTCTTTCAGCTTCATGCGTTCGGCCCTGAGGTCTTCGGCCGATAGCGGCAGGAAGCCGGTCGGTGTATCCGCAAAGCGTGCGATGATCGCCTGGCCTTCGTCGGACAGCGCCAGTGCCAGATAGTCCTTCACCAGCGGATCCAACGGCTTTTTAGGCGGATGCGCTGCGTAGAGCGTGATTGCCGGTGTCAGCGGATAAGCGCCCTTAGCGACGTCAGCCTTGTCTGGTGTCGTGAACGGCTTGCCGGATTCGGTCGCCAGCGGAACGATGCGGACGCCGTCTGTTGATGGCTTCTCATCGACCCAATCGACAATGGCGATACCGTAGGGGTCCTGCGCTACGGCCTGCAGCACGGCTGCGTCGTCCGCGAGCCCCTCGTAGTGTCCGGCGAAAGGCATGCCGCCGAGGCGGGCGAGCCGCAGGCTGGTGGTGAAGTCGCCATCGTCGCGCTGGCCGTAAAGATGGATACGGCGCGTGTTCCATGTTCCGGTGACGCCGAGCTGGCGCCAGGTGTTGATGTCGCCGCCCGGCGAACCCGATGTGAACAGGCCGGCAAGCTGCGTCATGGTCAGGCCCGCGAGCGGATTGGAGCTGTGCACATAGACCGCAGGCGGGGTCTTGCCGCCGCTGCGCGGCCCATAGCCGGCATAGCCGACCTTGATGCTGAGCGGATCATGCTTGTTGATCGCCTTGAAGGCGCGGATATCGGGACGCGTTGCATCGCCGACAACGAAGCCGATGGCAGTAGCCCCAGCGGCGAGCGCAGGCAGCGCCGTGGACGAGCCCTTGAGCACGGGGGCGAATTTCGCACCGGGATCCGTCTCGGCGAATTTTGCGTTCAATGCGTCGATCAGCGGCGCAAGCGCTTCGTCGCCATGCAGGGCGATGCGCCCGTCGGGCAGCAGGTAGCTTGCATCTTTTGGCGCGGGGGTGGGCTTCGATTTGGAATCCTGCGCATGCGCGCCGGAGATACCAATGAGCAGAGCCAGGAGAGGGAGTGTGGTCTTCATTGGTCAAGCTTTGCGCGTTCGATCGCCGCATCGGCGGCACTGAGGGGGATGTAGCCATTGGCCTGGGCGGCAAAGATCTGCTGGCCTTCCTTCGACAACAGCAGTTTCAGATAATCGGCGGCGACCGGGTCGATCTTCCCGTTCGCCTCGCGTCGCGCGTAGAAATACAGATAGCGGCCATAGGGATATTTGTTGGCCTGGATCTCGGCCGGTGTGCCCTTGATGAACGGGCCATTCGGGGATTCAGAGACTGCGACCTGTTTGATCTTGTCAGTCTCTCGCCCGATCGCGGCGACCGTGATGCCGCCGGGCTCGTCCGCCAGCCGCTTCAACAGATCATCCGTCGAGGAATATTCTTCGTAGCGTGTGCTGTAGGGGCGGCCGTCGAGCCGGTTGGCCATCATCCAGGTGCCGAAGCCGCTATATTGCGGCGTGCCGAGCGGATGGATCAGCCGCTTGGTCCAGTCGCCGGTCAGGCCGAGCTGGCCCCAGCGTGAGAAGTCGCCGCCGTCATTGCCGATGGTGAGCATCTGCGCGACCTGCTTTGTGGTCAGCTGTGTGAGCGGATTGTCGCGATGGACATAGACGGCGAGCGATGTCGCGAGTTTCTGGGACGTGTCATTGGCAGCATTCGCCACCTTGATCTCGATCGGCTCCGAGCCGAACGCGCTCTTGAAGCCGGCGGCTTCGAGCAGCTTGATCGGGCGCCCCATGGAGCCGACCAGGATGCGGTTATAGGTGAGGTTCGGGATCGCCGTTTCCGCGCCGGCAGAGACATCGACCAGCTTGGCGCCCGGATGCATTTTGGCATAAAGCGCATTGGCACGTTCGACCGCGAATTTGGCATGGACGGCGCCGCCGATGCGAATGGCGCCGGAGGCATCGACATAGGGGGCGCCGGTGACGGTTTTGGCGTTGCCGGGCACATAGGCCGGAAGCGCCGGATCGACCACAAAGGTTTCAGCCGGCGCCGGTGTGGCGGCGGCAAGCATCAGCAGGGCAAGACATGCCGCGCTGATGCGAGGAGTGAATGGCATTGGTAAGCTCGCTCAAGGATGAATCCATTGTCCCCTATGGCGAGGACAGCTTTGCTGCAACGAACGTCAAGATGCATAGGCCTGCCCATGCGGCGGGCAGCCACCAATCGCGTTGCTAAAATCGCAGCGAAAACAGTTTTGTATGTGCGGAGTAGATCGAGCGGCACAGCACGGGATGCAGTTTAGTATCGCTCTAGAACAAGCTCACCCGTGCCGTCCGCCTTCAAGATAAGCAGAGCGAATCTCCGGTGCCTTCAGCAATTCGGCGCCCGTGCCCGACAGTGTGATCAGTCCGTTGACCATCACATAGCCGCGATGGGCGAGCCGCAGCGCGTGATTGGCGTTCTGCTCAACGATGAGAACCGTAAGGCCGTCCTGCTTGTTGAGCACGCGGATGGCGTCAAAGATCTGCTTGGCGATCAGCGGTGCGAGGCCGAGCGAGGGCTCGTCCAGCAGCAGCAGGCGCGGGCGGGACATCAGCGCGCGGCCGATGGCGAGCATTTGCTGCTCGCCGCCACTCAGCGTGCCGCCGCGCTGGGTCATGCGTTCCTTCAGGCGCGGAAACAGCGTCAGCACCTTGTCGAGGCTTTCGCTGCGCTGTGCGGGCGTCATCTCATTGACGTCGGCGCCCATCTGCAGGTTTTCCGCGACACTCATGCGCGGGAAGATGCGGCGGCCTTCCGGCGATTGCGCGATGCGCATGCGCGCGATCTCGTGCGTCGGCAGACCGGTGATATCCGTGCCGTCATAGACGACGCTGCCGGAGCGGGCACGCGGCTTGCCGAAGATGGTCATCATCAACGTCGATTTGCCGGCGCCATTGGCGCCGATCAATGCGACGATCTCGCCGCGCTGGATCGAGAGATCGACGCCCTTGAGCGCTTCGATCTTGCCATAGGATGCGCGCAGGCCGGTGATGGCGAGCATGGGGGTATCGGCGGCGCTCACGTCTCGCCCTCCATCACCGCAATCGCTTCTTCCTCATCGGCGCCGAGATAGGCGGCGATCACTTTTGGATCGTCGCGGATTTCCTGCGGCGTGCCATGAGCGATCTTCACGCCGTAATCGAGGACATTGATGTGATCGGAGATTTCCATCACCACGGACATGTCGTGCTCGATGAGCAGGATCGAGGTACCATGGTCAGCACGGATGCGCAGCAGCAGTTCGTTGAGCTCGCCGCTTTCCTTCGCATTGAGGCCCGCAGCGGGCTCGTCGAGGCAGAGCAACGCCGGCTCGGTGCACATCGCGCGCACGATTTCGAGGCGGCGCTGGTCGCCATAAGGAAGGTTGCCCGCGGCGTCGTCGGCGCGCGGGAGCAGGCCGATCTGATCAAGCCAGTAACGTGCGAGGTCGATGGCGGCAGTCTCCGCCGCGCGAAAGGACGGCATGCCGAACAGGCCGAGAAACGTGTAGCCAGACGCCCGCATCAGTGCGTTGTGCTGGGCCACCATCAGGTTTTCCAGCGCGGTCATGCCGGGAAACAACCGGATGTTCTGGAAGGTGCGCGCGACCTTTGCCACTTTCGAGATGCGGAAATCGTTCAGCGTCTCGAGCTGCCATTCGCTGTCGGTGTGGCGCAGCCGGATGGTACCGGACGTGGGCTTGTAGAAGCCGGTGATACAGTTGAACACCGTGGTCTTGCCGGCGCCGTTCGGACCGATCAATGCAGTGATCTTGCCGCGCTCCGCGGTGAAACTGAGATCGTTGACGGCGACGATACCACCGAAGCGCATGGTCAGGTTTTCGACGCTGAGAATGTCGTTGATCATCCGTGCCCCTCTTTGACGAGGTCGGACGAGATCGCCTGATTGCGTTCGAGATAGACGGTGGGCGCGCGGTGGCCGATCAGGCCGCGCGGGCGCCAGATCATCAACAGCACCATGGCCATGCCGAACACCAGCATGCGGAACTGTTCAAGGCCGCGGAACAGCTCGAAGCCGCCGATCAATGCCACGGCCGCAAGCGCCACGCCGAGTTGCGAGCCCATGCCGCCGAGCACCACGATGGCCAGCACCAGCGCGGACTCATGGAAGGTGAAACTTTCCGGACTGATAAACCCCTGCCGCGTGGCGAAGAAGGCGCCGGCAAAGCCGCCGAACATGGCGCCGATGGCAAACGCCGTGAGCTTGGTGGTCGTGGTGTTGATGCCAAGCGCACGGCAGGCGACTTCGTCCTCGCGCAGCGCTTCCCAGGCGCGGCCGATGGGGAGGCGGCGCAGGCGGATGGTGGCCCAGTTGGTGATCAGCGCCAGCACAAGGATCAGATAGAACAGGAAGACGATGCGGTGGGTCGGCGAGAATTCGATGCGGAGCAGTGCGGCGAGGCCGTCATCGCCGGGCGTGAGCGGGATGCCGAACATGGTCGGGCGCGGAATGCCGCTGATGCCATTCGGGCCCCCCGTGAGCGATTGCCAGTTCAACAGCACGAGGCGGATGATTTCGCCGAAGGCCAGCGTGACGATGGCCAGGTAGTCGCCGCGCAGCCGCAGCACGGGAAAGCCGAGCAGGATGCCGAAGAAGGCCGCAAGGATGCCGGCCAGCGGCAGGCACATCCAGAACGACCAGCCGAAGGTGGTCGCGAGCAGCGCATAGGAATAGGCCCCGACCGCATAGAAGGCGACATAGCCGAGATCGAGCAGGCCGGCGAGGCCGACCACGATATTGAGGCCCCAGCCGAGCATCACATAAGTCAGCACGAGGATGCCGAGATCGAGGATGTAGCGCTCGTTGTAGAAGATGACCGGTACGAGAAAGGCGAAGATCAGCAGCACCGGCACCAGTGCGCGGCCGGCGAGGGACAGCGCCTTGGTCGCGGACGGCGGCACCACGCGCACGGTCTCGACCGGTCCCCACCAGTGGCGCAAAAGCTCGATCACGATGCTGCCGACAAAGACGGTGGCGACCATGGCGGCGAGATCGCCGAAGCGGGTCCAGTAGGTGAGCTGACCGTCGGAGCCGGCCTCGGTGCGGATGCCGATCATCAGAGAGAACAGCACCAGCGCGACGAGCGCCGAGATCACGGCTTTCTTGAAGATGAATGCGACGTCGAGTCCGCGGGTGGTTTTGCTTGATGTTGATGCCGCGGCCACGCTGGATCCCGTCTCAGACTTTTTCGACTTCGGGACGGCCGAGCAGGCCGGTCGGCATGAAGATCAGCACCACGATCAGAATCGAGAAGGCGGCGACGTCCTTGTACTCGGTGGAGAAATAGGCCGACCACAACGTCTCGATCAGGCCGATCAGCAGACCGCCGAGCATCGCGCCAGGTAGCGAACCGATGCCGCCGAGAACGGCCGCGGTGAACGCCTTGATGCCGGCGACAAAGCCCATGAAGAAATCCACGAGGCCATAATAGAGCAGATACATCATGCCGGCGACGGCGGCGAGCGCGGCACCGATCACGAAGGTGAAGGAGATGGTGCGGTCGACGTCGACGCCGAGCAGCGAGGCCATCTTCTGGTCCTGCTCGCAGGCGCGCATGTCGCGGCCGAGGCGGGTGCGGGCGACGAGATAAGTGAACAGCGCCATCAGCAGGACGGTGGTGATCACGACGATGATCTGGATGTTGGAAATGCGGATCGCAAATCCATCCGCGCCTTCATGCAGCGTATAGCCGCCGGTGATGATCGGCGGCACCGGCTTGACGCGCGCGCCTTGGGCGACCTGCGAGAAGTTCGTCAGCACGAAAGACATGCCGATCGCCGACAGCATCGGCGCAAGGCGGAAGGAGTGGCGCAGCGGCCGATAGGCGATGCGCTCGATAGTCCAGCCATAGAGCGAGGTGACCGCCATCGCGACCAGCAGCACCAGCAGCAGGATCACCGGCACCGCGGTGAGGCCGATCGAGACGAGAATGAGGAAGGTGATCAGCGCGATGAAGCCGCCGATCATGAAGATGTCGCCATGGGCGAAATTGATCATGCCGACGATGCCGTAGACCATGGTGTAACCGATGGCGATCAGGCCGTAGATCGAGCCGAGCACGAGACCGTTGATCAGTTGCTGGGCGAAATAATCCATGGACCCCGATATGTGCTGTCGTGTTTCTTTGCGCCGATGCCAAAACCCCGACAGCCGGAATCTCGTAATCGCTGTTCCATTTTCTAACAGTGCTTTTGCGGGAACAGCAACAGGGAGCGATGCGGCTAAGTTGTGCTGTCCCTGCCGTTTTTCGCTGCAGCGCAAACAGTTCCGTCGTCACAATTGCTCCCCTTAATGGCCCCGCAATCTCCATGCCGGAACTGAAACACTCGGCGGAGCGGGACGTTGTCAGTGCGTTGGATGGTTCAACAAAGGAGAAGGCTGAATGTCCAAACGACAGTCGAACCAAAACCAGAGTAACCAAGGCCAGCAGACCCAGAACCCCGGCCAGAATATGGGCCAGCAGGGTGGGCAACAGCAGGGCCAGCAGCGCCCGGGCCAGCAGCAGGATCCGAGCCGGCAGGGTAATCCGCCAGGCCATCAGCAGCAGCGTTAGAATTCGAAAGGGGTGTTCTCAGCACTCCTTGGAAGGGCCCCGCCGAAAGGCGGGGCTTTTCTTTTGGCAAGTCGAAATCCTGCCGCGGGGCGGGATTTCCCCAAAAGCTGGAAATTAAGGTTAATGATTGGTTTACATTGTCGTAAAGCCGGTGTGGGCGTTAGCTCCCCGTCAACCATATCGGCTCGCGCGCGAGTCGCAGATCAGCGATGGCGGCATGTCCGAACACAGCATTTCTCAAGACAATTGGTCAGCGAAGGGCACGGTCCAGAGCTGGCGGATCAGCACCTTCACCGGTGCGTTGCTGGCCTGCTATTTCATCCCGACCTGGACGATGTTTTCGTTCCGCATCATGGTCTCGCCGATTCAGGGATTTTATGAGCGGCCAAACATCTCGCTGGCGCTGTTCCTCAGTGATTATCTGCAGCTGTCGAGCTTTGGCACCGTGCGCTATGCGTGGCTGCTGGTGCTGGCGAAGCTGACGGTGGTGGCTTTCTTTGCGGTATTCCTCGTCTTCATCACCCAGCCGAAAATCCGCAAGAGTGGCGGCTGTGACGAAGCGCTGGCGATGGCGCTCGGCATCGGCGGCGCTATTTCGTTCGCCGGCATGCTGATGGCGTGGAAGGTGAGCGAGTTCTCGGCCATGCGGCTGCACATCACCGAGCTGCTGCTGCTGCTCGGTGTAGCCGTCGTGATGGCGATTGAGCCACCGCTGCGCCGTGAAACAGTGCAGCCACAGGTGTGGTCGGATCAGGATCCGGGCGAGGCGCCCTCGGTCCAGAAGGCGAACGCGGCCTAGATCGGCAGTCCCAGCTCCTTGATCACGGCACCGGCTTCCTTGGTGGCGTGATTGGCGGCAGGAACGCCGCAATAGATTGCCTGCTGCAGCAGGATTTCCTTGATGTCATCCGGTGTAAAGCCGCCTTCGGTGAGGGCGGCGCGCACATGCATGCGGAATTCATCCCAGTTGCCGAGCGCAAGCATGGTGCCGATCACCAGCACGCGCCGCGTGCGGTCGTCGAAGCCCGGTCGCGTCCAGATCTCGCCCCAGGCGTAGCGGGAGATCAGATCGAGGAAGTCGGCGTTGAATGTGTTCTTCCCGGCGGCGGATTTATCGACCCAGGCATCGCCGAGAATCTTGCGGCGCTTGGCGGTGCCTTTTTCGGCGCGTTGTTGTTCGTCCATGTGGTGCACT
>CALRZK010000050.1:0-10134 GCA_943372615.1 Bradyrhizobium ivorense
GCGAGCGGTTTGCTGGCCGCAAAGACGCTCGCCACCGCAGAGGCTGCACCACTGCCGCCTGTTGGACCGACCGGCGATCGCAAGCAGGATCATGAGCCGCAGCCCGCGGTGGCATCACAGGACGATGTAAATCGTCTGCAGCCGGAGCAGGTGCAGTGGCGTCGCCGGCGCTATGGCTGGCGCAGGCGCGCATGGCGTCGTGGCTATTGGCGCCCGCGGGCCTGGCGTCGTCGCCGTGTCTGGCGCCGTCGTGTTTGGCGTCGCCGATATTGGTAGTGCAAGATCGTAGGATGGGTTGAGCGTCTTCGCGAAAACCCATCAAGCCATCTTTGCGGCAAGCTCCGCTGATGGGGTTTCGCTGCGCTCAACCCATCCTACGGCGGCGCGTGTTGTCAGTTCACCATGTCAAACAGCCATGTCCGGAAAAATTTCTTGCGCGCACGCGCCGTCCTTGTCGCGTTCGCGGCGCGAAGTGGACTTCCCTGTTTTCCCCCTCGCCAGGTGAGGGGGATGACGCGCCAAGAAGCGCAATTCGGGTAGTCCATGCGATGTGTTCGGGCTGAAACGTCAGCCTCCACCCATCGCAACGCCTCTCGGCGCGCCATCACGGGACTTTTGGCTGGAGGACCGTTCTTTTTATGCACCGGCGCATCGCTTCCGCCCGGCCTATGGCAGCAGGCTTCGGCAGACGCTGATCCCGACGGATTTCTCCGCCGTTCGCCTGTGCCGTCTCAGCCGAACTATCGGCAGCCCCTCTTAGTGGGGACGGACGGTGGCCTCCGGCCTCCCGAGTCCTGCTTGCGAGGCAGGCCGCGGGCTCCGTATCCTGCTCCACCACTCAAGACGCCCTCGAGAAGCGCCCCTCGTGAACAGGACGAGGGGAGAATAGGGTAGATAGGAATGTTGTCAATTGGCGATGAGGTCTTTGTCTTGCGTGCTGCGCAAGGCGGGGCCGTTCGGTCTGTAGGGTGGGCAAAGGAGCGTAGCGACGTGCCCACCTTCAAGTGCACGGCTGACAAAGGTGGGCACGCTGCGCTTTGCCCACCCTACATGATGCGCCCGAGATCCATGCTAGACAGGAATCTCCTCTAGCGCCGCTGATTCATGCCCCATACCGAAGCCCTGCTGTTTCCCCTCGCGATGATTGCGCTGGTTGCCGAAGCCATGACTGCGGCACTGGCCGCCGGCCGGCGCAACATGGACTGGCTTGGCGTCGCGATGCTCGGCTGTATCACCGCGCTTGGCGGCGGCTCGGTGCGTGACATGCTGCTCGGGCACTATCCGCTGTGGTGGGTGAAGAGCCCGTATCTCTTGCTGCTGACAGGTGGCGCTGCGCTCGCCACCATCGGTCTTGCGCAATTCGTGCATCGCTTCCACACGATCTTCCTGCTGCTCGACGCCATCGGCCTCGTGGTGTTCACCATCATGGGCGCCAATGTCGCCATGAGCATGAACCAGCCGCTGCTGATTGTCGTCGTGGCGGGGATGATCACCGGCTGCGTCGGCGGTGTCATCCGCGACGTGCTGTGTAATGACGTGCCGCTGCTGTTTCGCGCCGAGCTCTATGCCAGCGTGTCGATCGTCACAGGGCTGCTCTATATCGGTGGCATCACTTACGGGCTGAGCCCGGATATCGTGATCGCCATTGCATTCGGTGTGGGCCTGACATTCCGCTTGCTGGCGATCCGGATGAAATGGGAAATGCCCAAATTCATCTATGACAGCGACACCAAGTAGCGCCTCTGCAGCCAATGATCTTGTGATGGTCCGTAGGATGGGTAGAGCGTAGCGAAACCCATCATTCCGTGGCTGCCGCAAACTTGGCTGATGGGTTTCGCTCCGGCGCTTCGCGCCTGCACTCTACCCATCCTACAACGGAAGCGCTTGGTTTTAACGCAGCCCCGTGCAACTCGCATAGAACGTCGTCGTTGCCGGCCAGTCGGAAAACACGCCGCGGACGCCGACGTCTTTCGCGAGCATATCGAGCACCGTCAGTGTATCGCCATCGCGATCGATCACGGGCTTGATCGAGCGATGATAGAAGCCGCCGCCTTGCGCCAGCGGCCCATCGCGCTCCAGTGACCAGGCGATCAGGTCGAGGCCAGCCTCGCGCGCCGCTTTGGCGTAAGGCGAGGGCACGATCCGGTCGCCGTCGAGCGTGAGCAGCATATAAATCGGCGGCGCCAATATGTTCAGGCCCGACGCTTTCAACTCAGGCATCGAGGGCTTCCAGGTTTCGGCGCGCAGGTGATCGAAGCCGGGTGCTTCATAGCGTCCATCGAGATAGACCGCCTGCGCTCCGAAATCGGGCGCGCTGCGCAGCCAGAACCGGATGTCGTTCAGATTGAAGCTTTGCGGGAAAACGTCGCCGGGCGGAACGCCCGCGGCGCGATACTCGTCGAGCATCTGCGAGGCGTATTTCTCCTGCGTGTAGTCGCCGTCGAAAGGCATCGCCACTTCGGGCTCTTTCAGCTCGGGCGTGAATTTGGCGCCGAGACTTTTGATCAGCTGGATGCTCTCCGCATGGGTCATCACCGTGCCCGACGCGGCATAGAGATCGGTGCGCCAGCGCGGCGTGCCGTTCTGATAATCGGCGGCGTTGGTGGCGGAAGTGTTGGCGGCATCCATCTTGGCGTTGAGCGTCTTGAACTCGGCCAGCGTGATGTCGCTGGTGCAGCATTTTGCTGAGGCCTTCTTGCCGGTGGCGGGATCGGCTGGAGTGAAGGGCTGCGTGCATTTCGCCGCGAGGTCCGGCTTGGAGAGGATGTTGGTGGTGGTGTGTAGGTCGCATTGCGAATGCCGGCAGACCAGCTGCCGGTCCTTGGTGAAGGTGACGTCGCATTCGATCACACCGGCGCCCATGCGCGCTGCGGCGAGATAGGACTCGCGGCTGTGCTCGGGGAATTGCAGCGGCGCACCGCGATGGGCGATGGAAAAATCGCTTTTGCGGAATGGGCCGGTGCAGGCCTGCAGGCGCGTCTTGAGCGCGCCATTTTTCATGGTGTCGGCGAGGTAGAAAGGGCGAGGTCCGAGCTGTGGCTCGGTGGGCAATGGCAGTGTCTGGGCCAGCGCAGGCACGAGATGGAAAAGTCCGGATAGGCCTGTCAGGATAAGACAAAGCAGTGTGCGCGACACGATGATCTCCATGGCAATGGATGATCACTTTGACATGGCTTCGTGACGTCGCTGCAAGCCAAATTCCGGCAACAAAAAACCCCGCATGAAGCGAGGTTTCTCGTCGTCATGATCGGATACAATCACCAGCGGCGGATGCAGCGGCCATAGGGATTGCGGAACATGCCGGGCGGACAGAAGCGGCCGGGAGGCGGGCCCATGCGCATCGGGCGACAAAAGCCGCGCGGGCCGCGGGCATAGCCGGGGCCGCAGCCCTGAGCCACCTGGATGACACCGGCGGTATCGGCAGCGCTCATAGGGGCCATAGACATCGCAGAATTGGGCATCGCGGCATTGGCAGCGCCGAAGCCGGCGACAGTGGCTGCGAACAGAGCCGCAGCAAAAAGCTTCTTCATAATCTTCTCCCATGGATGGTGCCGCGATGCGGCGCAGAGAACGATGACATCGCGTCCCCGCGACATAACGCCGTCATGGCGAAAACGTTGCGGCAGATCGTCGCTTCACGATGCGAAATCACTCCATTCCATCTGAATGGGACATGAATATTTCGCGCAACCTTGCGCGAGCCTGGCGAGAATCATCGTCCGGGGGAGAGGAAGCCGAGCATCAGTTCGTTGAATTTGGCGGGAGCGTCCAGGAAGACCAGGTGCCCGGCATTGGGCAGCACCTCAGCCTTCGCATTCGGCATCTTGGTGGCCAATGCCCTGGCGAGGTCGGCATTCTGGCCCATTTTCGGCCGCAGCGCTTCCGGCGCGTTGGGCTTGCCCGGTGCGTTGTGATCGTCGGCGCCCATGATGAACAGCGTCGGCAGTCCGATCAACGGGATCTCATGCGCCACCGGCTCGCGATAGATCATCTGCGCCGAGCTGACGAAGGCCCGCAGCCAGCGTCGATAGTCGGCGGCGCCCTTGATGTTGAAGCGGGCATCGATGAAGGGTGTGACCTGCTCGGGCGGCAGTTTGAGCGCGTAATTGGTCTCGAGCTGCTTGCGATAGCCGTCGGCTGTGAGCTTGTCCTCGGTCTCCATGATCTTCTCCGTCGGCGTCGGCGGCACATAGAGGCGGTAGTCTTCGAGGCCGATGGGCGCTGCCAGCAGCAGATGATCGATGCGATCGGGATATGCGCGGGCGATGCGGACGCCCAGCATGCCGCCGAGCGAGTGTGCGACGACATCGAATTTGGCAATGCCGAGATGATCCATCAGCGTGATGGTGTTGCGGGCGAGGGTGTCGAAATGCAATTCACCCGCAGGCTTCGAGGATTTACCGAAGCCGATCTGATCGGGCACCACGACACGATAGCCGGCGTCGGTCAGTGTATCAATCACCGGCGCCCAGTAACTCGACGGAAAATTGCGGCCGTGCAGCAGCACGACGGTGCGGCCATTCGGCTTCTGCGATGGGACATCCATGTATGCCATGCGCAGCTGCTCGCCGTCATTGGTCAGCGGCAGCATTTGGACTGGGTAGGGATAGGGGAAGCCTTCGAGACCGATACCGTAGGGCTCTCGCTCTGCCGCGTGGCTCGCATGACCGGGTGCTAGAGACAAAATGGCGAGCGAGGCGAGCAGCAGCAGAGGTTTCATAGGGCAATCTCATTGGTAGAAGCTGGCTCGTGGTCTCAGCGATGTTGCGGTCCAAGTAAAATCACATCGACATCACGATTTGCCGATCTACAAAATGCAGGCACGGCAAGGCAGCGGACACGCTTGGAGCCCGCTGCCTTGCCTGCCCATGCGCAGCGTCACCTCGCTGCGCCGCCCTCTTATTTGGCTGCGCCCCCTTTGGAGCTATCAACCTCAGTGCCGGTGGGAGCAGACTGCGTGCCCTGCGAACGCATCGGCGCGGAGCCGGTTGTCACGCCCGGATTATCCTTGGTCGGTGTCACGTCACGCACGCCCGGCGCCACCGGCGGCTTGGTGTTGGAGTCTGCGATGTTGTTCGTCGGCGCCGGCGCTTTGGGGGCGCTGTCCTGGGTGGTCGGTGTCGATTGCGAAGCGGTCTTCGTCGCCTCGTTCGGATTCATCGAGCCGCTGTTCAAACCGTAAAACACCACGCCCAGGATCACCAGCACCGCGGCGCCATATGCGAGCATGCGTCCGCCGGAGGCGGGGCCTTCGCGCAATTCCGGGTCTGCCTGCAATTCGCTATCGAAGCGGGCGGGATCGCGTGCATCCGCAGTGTCCTGAACCGGGCGCTGGGGATCGTTGGGGTTTTGAAAATTCGCCATATCGATTCCTCCTGTGCGAGGAAGTAACTGCGGCGGCGGGCGCATGTTCCGCGATTGTCACAATCGCGGCGGTGCGTCCTTGCTGCCATGCAGCGCAGCGGCCGCGCGGTCATCACTTGTTAAGACCCGGCTGCGAGTCTTGCGGAACCTGATTCTTAGCCGTGGCGCCTGATATGTTCGACACCATCATTCTTCTCACAGGCCCCGCCGAGCATTCCGTCTTCACGACGCTTCTTCGCGGACACAATCCGGCGCTCAATGTGGTGCCGGTGTTTACGGCTGCCGATCTCGCCGCCATCGAGCCCGACTGGCTGCGCCGTGCGCGCCTGATCTCCTTCACCACCGAAGTCATCGTACCGGGCGCGATCCTCGATCAGCTCGGCTATGGCGCCTATAATTTTCATCCGGGGCCGCCGAGCTATCCGGGCTGGGCGCCGGCACATTTCGCGCTTTATGAACGCGCAACCGATTTCGGCTGCACCATGCATCGCATGATTGAGCGCGTGGATGCCGGGCCGATCATCGAGGTCGAAGTTTTTGATATTCCGCCGGGTGTGAGCGTCGGTGGTCTTGAGGAGATGACCTATACGCGGCTCGTGCAGATGTTCTGGCGGATGGCGCGTGTGCTGGCCACCGAGTCGTCGCCGTTGATCGAACGTGCGGTGCGGTGGGGCAGCAATCGTCATTCGCGGAAGGCGTATGAAAGCATCTGCAATATCCCGCTAACGATCTCGCCGGGAGAGCTGAGGCATCGGGCCGAGGTGTTCGGCACCGATCATTTCGGCATCGTGCCATCGATCGAGTTGCACGGCGTCCAGTTCCGGATGGTGTTGCCGGATGGTGGAGCCGATGCGGCCGGCGCCGCCAAGGCCGAAGCCTGAGCCCTATCGATTGCTGGCGCTGATATGCTGCGGAGCGCTGTGAGCGGCAGGCTCGTTGGCATGTCCGGTGATACCGTACAGCAGAAAACTGAGCGCGATCAGCAAGCCGATGCCGATCACGGCCTTGGTCGGTTTATGGCTGTGTTCTTCACCGCAGCGCGGATGATACTTGTCCGCGTGAGCTGATGCCGCCTTGTGGTCCGCGAAACCGGTTCGTGTCATTCCGACATTCGAAAACTGGGTCATTCCATCCTCCTCGCTGGTGCTCTAGAGAGCGGGAACGCGTGAAGGGTAATGGCTGAGACCCGCCGCGCGTTCCGGTCTGAAGGGCTTGCACATTTCAGGCCATCGGCAAGTTTCAAAATATTTCTGCACAAGCGATGGAACCGATTGCATCTTGCTGCGTTTCAGCATCTCACCGTTCTAGGTGACGCTTCAGGGGCAGTAGTGGGATGAGTGCTGATAACGGCCGGGTCGCGACCGGCATCGCGGGTCTGGATACGATTCTGGGTGGGGGCGTTTTCGACGGCGGCATCTACATCATTCAGGGCGCGCCCGGCGCCGGGAAGACCATTCTCGGCAATCAGATCTGCTTTGCGCAGGCGGCGCAGGGCCGCAATGCGCTGTACATCACGCTGCTGGCGGAGAGCCATGCCCGCATGATCGGGCATATGCGGCGGCTGAAGTTCTTTGACGAAGAGGCGGTGCCGGACCGGATGTCCTATGTTGGCGCCTTCAAGACGCTGGAGGATGACGGGCTGCGCGGGCTGCTCGATGTCGTGCGTCGTGAAGTCCGTACACGCAAGGCCAGCATCCTGGTGCTCGATGGCCTGATCACGGTGCATGAGAAGGCGCGGACCGAGCTTGAACTCAAGAAGTTCATCCATGAGCTGCAGACCCAGGCGGGCTTCAGCAATTGCACCATGTTCCTGCTCACCAGCGCGTTCGATGCCGAGGCGCATCCGCCGGAGCATACGATGGTGGATGGCCTGATCGAGCTGCAGTCGCAGTTGCACGGCCGGCGGTCCGAGCGCTCGATCCAGATCCACAAATTGCGCGGCGGCTGGTTCATGGGCGGCAAGCACGCCTATCGCATCACCGATGACGGCCACGCGATCTATCCACGCATCGAGGCCTTGCTGGAGACGCCGAGCGTCTGGGACAGTGCAGATGGGCCGATGGTGCCGATCGGCATTCCCGGTATCGACAAGATGTTCGGCGGCGGCATCGATACGCATTCGGTGACAGTGGTGCTGGGGCCGTCGGGCTCCGGCAAGACCACGGCGGGATTGCAGTTCCTCACGGGTGGGGCGAAAGGCGAGCCGGCATTGTTCTTCGGCTTCCACGAAAACCCGCAGGCGCTGCGTGTCAAAGCCAAGAGCCTGAAACTTGCGCTGCCCGACAATGTCAGCCTGATGTGGCGTCCGCAGACCGAGGCGGTGCTCGACGAGGTGGCGACGGAGCTGCTCGGCACCATCCGGCAGACCGGCGTGAAGCGGCTGGTGATTGACGGCATCGAGGGTTTCTCGAAACTCACCGATGAGAAGCACCGCATGGGCTCTTTTTTGTCGGCGCTGTGCAACGAGTTGCGCGCACTCGGTGTTACCACGCTGGCAACGGCGGAGACCGACCATGCCGGCATGACCCCCGGGCAACCGCTCAAGGGCGTCAACCAGACCGGTCTCTCCGCTGTGGCCGAGAATATCATCGCGCTGCATCTGGCGGCGTTGCGTTCGGAAAATCATCGTCTGATGACGATCCTCAAATCGCGTGATCGTCGCACCGATATGCGGATGCGCCGCTTTGAAATTCATGAGGGCGGCATCGTGCTCGACGAGAATTATGAGAGAGCCGAGCGCATTCTTCGCGATATCTCCAGTCAGGGGCCGCAGCCGACGCCAGCGGCGGACCTCAAATTGACCGGAGATTAGCGGTGCGTACGGTCCTGATTGTCGAGGACGAATGGGCCATCGCCGACTGGCTCGAAGTCCTGTTGAGCGAGAGCGCCTTCAATGTGCTCGTGGCCGGCAATGGCCGCGAGGCACTCGACATTTTGCATCGCGAGACGCCCGATCTCGTGCTCACCGATTTCATGATGCCCTTCATCGACGGGGCAGGGCTGATCGCGGCCATGCGCGAAGATGAGCGGCTGCGGGACATCCCGGTGGTGGTGATGACCTCGCTGCTGGAAAATGTGGTGAAGGACCGGGCCGGGCGGTTCAGGGCCTATCTGCGCAAGCCGTTTCGCGAGGCGGATCTGATGAAGATCATCGGCGAGATTTTTCCGGATTAGAGCTGAGGCCGTAGGATGGGTTGAGCGGAGCGACAACCCATCATTCCGTCGATCAGGCAAACTCCGCCGATGGGTTGTCGCTCCGGCGCTTCGCGCCTCCGCTCAACCCATCCTACGCGAACACCGTTATTGCGGTGCACTCGCGTGCTCACGTTCTTTCGCGCCGGCCATTTCCTGCGACATAACGTGACGAGCAAACCACCCCTCCACATCATGAAGTTGCGTTTTTGGATGGCGGTCGTGCGCCCAGCACATTTGTGGTGCGGGCGGTTTCGAATTCAACATAGACTATTTCTAAGGGAGTCGAGTGACCCCACATAATTGTAAGCACGCCCGCCAAAAATGATGCGGGCAGCAGAACTGAGGGTGGAATGGGAATCAATCAGGGACCGATCAGTCTCGATCAGAAATACACCCAGGGGTCCGGTCATATTTTTCTCACCGGCATCCAGGCGCTGGTCCGCCTCCCGATGGCGCAGGTGCGCCGGGATCGCGCGGCCGGGCTCAACACCTCGGCTTTCGTCACCGGCTATCGCGGCTCGCCGCTCGGCGGCTACGACCAGCAACTGATGGCCGCGCGAAAACATCTCGACCAGTACGGCATCAAGTTTCAGCCCGGCGTCAATGAAGATCTCGCGGCCACCGCGATCTGGGGCACGCAGCAGCTCAATCTCTCGCCCGGCGCCAATTACGACGGCATCACCGGCATCTGGTACGGCAAGGGCCCCGGCGTCGATCGCTGCGGCGACGTGTTTCGCCACGGCAATGCGGCGGGCTCCGCCCAACATGGCGGCGTGCTGTGCCTCGCCGGCGACGATCACGGCGCCAAGTCATCCACCGTGCCGCATCAGTCCGACCACGCCTTCATCTCGGCGCTGATGCCCTATCTCTATCCGTCGTCGATCCACGAGATTATCGACATGGGTCTGCTCGGCATCGCCATGTCGCGCTATTCCGGCTGCTGGGTCGGGATGAAGGTGATCACCGAGACGGTGGAGACCACCGCGGAGATCAATCTCAATGACGAGATGACGCCGTTCAAGATCCCCACAGATTTCGAGATGCCGCCCGGCGGTCTCAATTTGCGCTGGCCCGACGATCGCTACGCGCAGGACCGCCGCCTGCAGGACTACAAGGGCTTCGCGGCGATCGCCTTTGCCCGCGCCAACAACATCAACCGCGTCACCATCGACTCACCAAATGCCCGCTTCGGCATCATGGCCTCCGGCAAGAGCTATGAGGACGTGCGGCAGGCGCTGCGCGAATTGGGGATCACCGAGCAGGTCGCCGCGAAGATCGGTCTGAGGCTCTACAAGATCGGCATGCCATGGCCGCTGGAGCCGGAAGGCGTGCGCAAATTCGCGGTGGGTCTCGAGGAAATCTTCATCGTCGAGGAACGGCGCGAGATCGTCGAGAACCAGGTCAAGCAGGAGCTGTTCAATTGGCGCGACGATGTGCGCCCGCGCATCGTCGGCAAGATGGATTCCCATGACCAGCGCTTCCTACCCTTTGCGGAAGAGCTGAGTGTCGCCAAGCTCGCCACATCGATGGTCGATCGCCTGTTGGCGATGGAGATCGATCCGGAGATCGCGGCTC
>CALRZK010000051.1:0-10113 GCA_943372615.1 Bradyrhizobium ivorense
TTGTCGGTGAGAGCGCGGTCGGCAGCGGCAAGCGCTTCGCTCTTGGCGGTGAATTCGTTCTCGGTGAGGGCGAGCTTCTGCTTCACCGCGGTCTCGCGGTTCTCCAGATCGAAGATCGCAGCGGTCTTTTCGGTCAGCTCGACCTTCATCCGGTTAATGGCGTCGGTCTTCTTGCCGAGTTCGGCAAGCTGATTGGTGGTCTTGCCCTTGAGCTGCTCGACGCTCATTTCCAGCCGCCGTGCCGACATGGCGAATTCGGCGCGCAGCTGGTCCTTGTCGGCCTGAATTTCAGCCATCGAGAGCGGCGTTGCGGCTTCGAGGCGGCGGGTGGTGAGACGCACGGCGCGGTTATGCACCAGCGGCATGATCAGCAGGCTGCACAACATCGCGGCCAGAAAACCGATCGCCAGATACATGATCGGTTCGACCATGGCATTGTGCTCCCACGCGCTGAAAAGTCGCGGTTAACATGCCATGCGCGCGCAGGCAAAGACAGCGTAACGCTTCGTTAACCTTGATGCGCCGGCCCGTCCTGATGCGATCAGAACGGGTTCCAGGTCGCCGATGGCGTGAATTTGAGGTAGCCGATATTGGCGCCGAGGCGCAGGCCGAGACCAGAGCGGATCGGCACCAGCACAATATTGTTGGCGGTGAGCGCCGTCATGCCGAAGCCGCCGATGATATAGGCGGAGCCATCGATGCCGCCGAAGCGCTGGTAGATCGCCTGGGTGGCGGGCAGGTTATAGACCAGCGTCATGGTGCGGGCGCCGTCGCCGCCCCAGTCGAAGCCGAGGGAGGGGCCTTGCCAGTAGACGCGGAGGTCGCCGGCATTCTTGGTGTAGAGCGTGCCCTCGCCATAGCGCAGGCCGGCCACGATGGCGCCGGAGCCTTCCTCGCCCAGGATATAACCGTTCGGCAGGCCCCACTGGCTGACGGCCTTTTCGATCACCGAGGCGAGGCCGCGCGAGACATTGCCGAAAAAGCGATGGCCGGCCCCGACGAGTTCCTCGGACCGATAGGTGTCGGGCGCTTCGCGGCCGCGTTGCTGGGCCGCAGCCGGCGTGGCGGCGAGTGTGATCGCGGCGAGCGCGAGCGCTGCCAGGCGTGATGCGAAGGTCATGAAAAAACCCCTGGTATTCAATCTGAAGACCGCAGCTTAACCTGATGCTGACAAGCACCACGTCTAATCCGCGGTCGGTGTCCCCGAGTCTGCATAATATCGGTATGAACTATGACGGCACAACGGCGGGATTGGTGTGGTTTTGGCCGCGGAATCGCCTTGATGTGGCTCATTTTGAGCCTTTCTACGCCGCTCTGGGCCGGAACCAATGAGCGTGTGGTCACTGACCGCTACACCGGCCTGGCGATCGGCGGCTTCGATCCCGTCGCCTATTTCACCGATTCGGACGCGCAGATAGGCCTGCCGGATTACGAGCTGACCGAAGATGGCGTGGTCTGGCGGTTCCGCAACGAAGGCAACCGCGCCGAATTCGCCAAACATCCGGAGATCTATGGGCCGCAATTCGGCGGCTACGATCCCGTCGATATAGCGCGCGGGGTGACGATCGCCGGCAATCCGCGGCTCTGGCTGGTGGCCGGCCAACGGCTCTATCTGTTCGGGCGTGAAGAGACCCGCGCCGCCTTTGCGGCTGCACCGGCCAAATTCGTGCCGGCGGCGCTGAAGCAATGGCCGATCATGCAGGAAACGCTGGCGCGCTAAGTTTGTGGCGTCCGTTCGCCCCAGGCGATGAATTCCGGAACGATGAAATCTTCCCGTCGGCCGCCAAAATGCAGGGGCTGGCCGTGGCTGTCGGCGACATGGCCGCCCGCCGCAACGACCACCGCATGGCCGGCTGCCACATCCCATTCGCAAGTCGGTGACAGCCGCGGATAGATGTCGGCCTGACCTTCGGCCACACGGCAGAATTTCAACGCTGAGCCGAATTGCTGGCGAGTAGCGCCGGGGCGGCTGGCTATGAAGGCTTCGCTGCGAATATCGCCGTGGGAGCGGCTGACGGCGGCGACCCAGGGCTGGCCTGCGGCGGGCATCCGACGGGCCCTGATGGCTGCCACCTTGCCGATGGATTGGTCCGGCTTGATCTCGAGGCGCTCGGCACCGCGGCCGACGAGGCCACGCCAGATCAGTCCGAGTGCAGGGGCGCCAACGATGCCGAGCAACGGCACGCCATCGACGATCAGCGCGATATTGACCGTGAATTCCTGCCGTCCGGCGACAAACTCCTTGGTGCCGTCGAGCGGATCGATCAGGAACAGAGCGCCCGCATAAGGCGGCTCGGCCAGATGCAGGCGCTCTTCGGACAGCGTGGGAATGCCGGGAAACAGCCGTGTCAGGCCTTCGCAGATCACATGGTCGGCAGCGAGGTCCGCTTGCGTGACCGGCGAGCCGTCGGATTTGCCTTCCACCGTCATCACGTTCCGGTTCACGGCGAGAATGGCTGCGCCGGCCTGCACGGCGAGCTCCGTCAGCGGCTCCAGCAAAGCGGCGGCGCTGTCGATATCAAGGGGCGGTCGCGAATCGGTGGTCATGGCAAGCTTTCGTGTCTCGCTCGTAATTTTGGCCGTTTCCTCGCCCATACGGGCGCAGGTCCGGCGGTGGCCGGGCTGATCTGTGCAGTGTATCAAACCAAAGAGCAAATGTTTGATTCGCCGTTCATTCGTGCGGCTTCAGGAGCCTATCCCATGTCTGATGCAACTTCGCCCGGTCCGGCACCCGACGCACTCGAACTCGCAGCCTTGCTGTCGTCGCGCGTTTGCCACGATCTGATCAGCCCGGTCGGCGCCATCGTCAACGGGCTCGAAGTGCTCGACGACAATCCGAAGCCCGAAGACAAGGAATTCGCGCTCGACCTCATCCGCAAGAGTGCGAAGACGGCATCAGCACGGTTGCAGTTCTGTCGTCTCGCTTTCGGTGCGGCCGGTTCGGCAGGCGCACAAATCGATCTTGGCGACGCGCAGAACATGGCGCGTGGTCACATGGAAGATAACAAGACCAAGATCGAATGGAATCTGCCGCGCCTCCTGTTGCCGAAGAACAAGGTGAAGCTGCTGCTCAATATGATGATCATCGCGCAGCAGACCATTCCACGCGGCGGTGTGCTGAAGGTTGATCCAGTCGGCGAGGGGGAGCCCACGGGTTTCCGCATTACGGCGACGGGCATCAATGCGCGTCTGCCGCAGAATATCGTCGATATGCTCACAGCCGAGCAGGTCGGTAATATCGATGCGCACGCCGTGCAGCCCTACTACACCCGCCTGCTCGCCCAGGGGACCGAACTGAAAATCACGATGGTTCTGGAGAACGAAGCTGCGGTGGTGACTGCGTCCTGACGACGCGGCGACGCTGCTAATTTAACGAGTTCTTTACGGGTCGCCCATCTGGGCGGCCCGTTTTCGTTGTTGTGGTTTGGTTCGGCGCCTGTCGTTCGGTCTTTCTCGGAATGCTCAACTAATATTAAACGCTTTGCGGCGAGAGTGGCACTACTTCGATAAGGGTCACGCGACGGCGCGGGCTCCGATTGTGTGAAGGCCTACTTTCATGGATGATCTTCTCCGCGAGTTTTTGACGGAAACGAACGAAAGCCTGGACACGGTTGACAACCAACTGGTCCGTTTCGAGCAGGATCCGAATAACGCGAAAATTCTCGATAATATTTTTCGTCTTGTTCATACGATTAAAGGTACTTGCGGCTTTCTCGGCCTGCCTCGTTTGGAGGCCCTGGCTCACGCTGCCGAGACGCTCATGGGCAAATTCCGCGATGGGATGCCCGTGACGGGAGAGGCGGTGACGCTGATCCTCACCACCATCGATCGCATTAAGGACATCCTCGGCCAGCTCGAGGCGACGGAAGCCGAGCCTGAGGGGGTCGATGAGGACCTCATCGGCGAGCTTCATCACATGGTCGAAAAGGGCATGGAAGCGATGAACAACCCAGCTCCTTCAGTCGTACCGGAGGCTCCGGTGGTTGCTGAGTCCGCTCCGCTGATCGTGCAGACCCTGGAGCGCGAACTGCGTCCGGGTGAAGTCTCGCTCGACGATCTCGAACGCGCCTTCCGCGAAACCGAAACCGAAATTCATCCGGTCGTTGCCGCTCCTGCGATTGCGCCGGTCGCTGCTGCCCCGGCTCCGGTCGCGCCTGCGCCGGTTGCCGAGCAGAAGCCCGCTGCTCCGGCTGCTGCTGCAAAGCCGGCCGCCAAGAAAAAGACGGCTGTCGAAGTCGATCATCCGGAAGGCGCCGACAAGGTCGCCAACCAGTCGATCCGCGTCAATGTCGACACGCTCGAACATCTGATGACCATGGTCTCGGAGCTGGTGCTGACCCGCAACCAGCTGCTCGAAATCTCGCGTCGTCACGAAGACACCGAATTCAAGGTGCCGCTGCAGCGTCTGTCCACCGTGACGGCCGAACTGCAGGACGGCGTCATGAAGACGCGCATGCAGCCGATCGGCAATGCCTGGCAGAAACTGCCCCGCATCGTCCGCGATCTCGCCGGCGAACTCGGCAAGCAGATCGAACTCGAAATGCACGGCGCCGACACCGAACTCGACCGCCAGGTGCTCGACCTGATCAAGGATCCGCTGACGCACATGGTGCGCAACTCCGCGGATCACGGCCTCGAAACCCCGGCCGAACGCGCTGCCGAAGGCAAGCCGGAGCAGGGCACGATCCGTCTCTCCGCCTATCATGAAGGCGGCCACATCCTGATCTGCATCGCCGACAATGGCCGCGGTCTGAACACCGAGCGCATCAAAGCGAAGGCGATCCAGAACAATCTCGCCACCGAAGCCGACATCGAAAAGATGACGGAAGCGCAGATCCACAAATTCATCTTCGCGCCGGGCTTCTCGACCGCTGCCGCTGTCACCAGCGTCTCGGGCCGCGGCGTCGGCATGGACGTGGTGCGTACTAATATCGATCAGATCGGCGGCACCATCGACATCAAGTCGGTGGCCGGCGAGGGCTCCAGCGTCACCATCAAGATCCCGCTGACGCTGGCGATCGTTTCTGCACTTATCGTTGAAGCCGGTGGCGATCGCTTTGCGATCCCGCAGCTCGCGGTCGTCGAACTGGTGCGTGCGCGCGCCAATTCCGAACATCGCATCGAGCGCATCAAGGACACCCCGGTGCTCCGCCTGCGCAACAAGTTGCTGCCGCTGATGCATCTGAAGAAGCTGCTGCAGATCGATGACGGTACTTCTACTGATCCGGAGAACGGCTTCATTGTCGTGACCCAGGTCGGCAACCAGACCTTCGGCATCGTCGTCGATGGCGTCTTCCATACGGAAGAAATCGTCGTCAAGCCGATGTCCACCAAGCTGCGCCACATCAATATGTTCTCGGGCAACACCATTCTCGGTGACGGCGCCGTGATCATGATCGTCGATCCGAACGGTATCGCACAGGAGCTCGGTGCTCAGGCATCGAACATGGGCGAGATCGCCGATGAGAACGCCGCTGCGCGCGCGCTGGGCGCCGAACAGCTGACCTCGCTGCTGGTGTTCCGCGCCGGCTCGTCGCAGCCGAAGGCGGTGCCGCTCGGTCTCGTCACCCGTCTCGAAGAGATCGGTGTCGACAAGGTCGAACTGTCGAACGGCCGCTACATGGTCCAGTATCGCGATCAGCTGATGCCGCTGGTGCAGATGGAGAACGTCACCGTTCGCACATCCGGCACCCAGCCGATCCTGGTGTTCGCCGATGATGGCCGCTCCATGGGCCTCGTGGTCGATGAGATCGTCGATATCGTCGAAGAGCGCCTGCATATCGAAGTGGCTTCGGGCCGCGAGGGCATCCTCGGCTCGGCCGTCATCAAGGGCCTCGCCACCGAAGTCATCGATGTCGGTCACTTCCTGCCGCAGGCCTTCTCGGACTGGTTCTCGCGCAAGGAAATGCGTGTCTCGGCTTCGGCACAATCGGTGCTGCTGGTCGACGACAGTGCCTTCTTCCGCAACATGCTGTCGCCGGTTCTGAAGGCGGCGGGCTACAAGGTCCGCACCGCCACCAATGCCCAGGAAGGTCTCACCGTCCTGCGCTCGGGTCAGGAATTCGATGTCATTCTCACCGACATCGAAATGCCGGACATGAACGGCTTCGAATTCGCCGAGACCATCCGCTCGGATCAGAAATACGGTCAGACGCCGATCATCGCGCTCTCTGCAATGATCTCGCCGGCCGCCATCGAGCGCGGTCGTCAGGCCGGCTTCCACGACTATGTCGCCAAGTTCGATCGGCCCGGCCTGATTGCCGCGCTGAAGGAACAGACGACTGAAGTGCAGCAGGCGGCTTAAGGGGAATCGATATGTCCACCACCAATGTGACCCACAATGCCGACGGCGCCGTCACCGAATACGTGACCACCATGATCGGTGGCCAGTTGTTCGGCATGCCGATCTCGCGCGTGCAGGACGTGTTCATGCCGGAGCGCCTGACCCGCGTGCCGCTGGCCTCCAGCGACGTTGCCGGCGTGCTCAACCTGCGCGGCCGCATCGTCACCGCGATCGACATGCGCTCGCGCCTCGGCCTGCCGAAGAATGACGACGGCAAGCCGCCGATGGCGGTTGGCGTCGAGCTGCGCGGCGAATCCTACGGCCTGCTGATCGACTCCATCGGCGAAGTGCTCAAGCTCGCCGATGAGAGCCGCGAAGTGAATCCCGTCAATCTCGATCCGCGCCTGGTGAAGATGGCCGATGGCGTTCATCGCCTCGATGGCCAGCTCATGGTCGTGCTCGATGTCGATCGCGTGCTCGAAATTCCGACTGACAAGCTGGCAGCATAAAGCCGGCAACCGGACGATCCTGTCCACGGAGGAAGTGTCCCGTTAGGGGCATGTAAAGTGAGGCTCACATGAAGACATGCCTGGTTGTCGACGACTCCAGCGTCATCCGCAAAGTCGCCCGCCGCATTCTCGAAGGTCTCGAATTCGAGATCACCGAGGCGGAGGACGGCGAGAAGGCGTTGGATATGTGCAAGCACAAGCTTCCAGACGCCGTGCTGCTCGACTGGAACATGCCGGTCATGGACGGCTATGAGTTTCTGCGCAATCTTCGCCGCATGCCCGGTGGCGATGTGCCGAAGGTCGTGTTCTGCACCACCGAGAATGACGTCGCGCATATTGCACGCGCGCTGCATGCCGGTGCGAACGAATACATCATGAAGCCGTTCGACAAGGACATCGTTTCTGCGAAGTTCGCCGAAGTCGGCCTGATCTGATTTTTCGCGTCGGTACGGATTCAGGTACCGGCGCGATTCTTTTTAGTTAATGCCTTTGTGTTCAAGTGCATTTGTTGCGTGTTGTTGCGTCTGGTGAGTTGATGAGTGTTGCTGTGATGAGTCCGGCCGCGGCCGAGTCGCGTTATGAGCCGTTGCGTGTGATGGTCGTGGATGACTCCGTGGTCATTCGCGGCCTGATCTCGCGATGGATCGATGCTGAGCCGGATATGACGGTGGTCGGCTCGCTTCGGACTGGCCTGGATGCGGTCAATCAGGTCGAGCGTATCAGCCCCGACGTTGCCATTCTCGACATCGAAATGCCGGATCTGGACGGCATCTCCGCGCTGCCGCAGTTGCTGGCAAAGAAGCGCAATCTGGTCGTGATCATGGCGTCGACGCTGACCCGTCGTAACGCCGAGATCAGCTTCAAGGCGATGTCGCTCGGCGCTGCCGACTACATTCCGAAGCCGGAAAGCACCCGCGAGATCTCCGCCGCCGATATCTTCAAGCATGATCTGCTGCAGAAGATCCGCAATCTCGGTGCGCGCACGCGTCGTCTGAAATCCGTCGCCAGCCCATCGCTTGCGCCGACCACCCATGCCGCACCGGCGGCGCCTGTTGCGCGTCCTGCGCCGGCGCCTGTCACGGCAACTCCGTCCAAGCTGGTCACCCGTCCGTTCAGCCCGAGCATGCCGCGTGCATTGCTGATCGGCTCGTCCACCGGTGGTCCGCAGGCGCTGATGGCGCTGGTCGCCGAGATCGGCTCGGTCATCGACCGCGTGCCGGTGCTGATCACCCAGCATATGCCGCCGACCTTCACCACCATTCTCGCCGAACATCTTGCACGCGCCGCCAAGCGCCCGGCGCATGAAGGTATCGACGGCGAGCCCGTCAAGGCCGGTACCATCTATCTCGCGCCCGGTGGCAAGCACATGCGCGCGGCGAAGCAGGGAGCCAATATCGTCATCGCGCTCGATGACGGTCCGCCCGTGAATTTCTGCAAGCCTGCGGTCGATCCGCTGTTCACCTCGGGCATCGATGTCTGGCAGGGCGGCGTGCTCGCCGTGGTGCTGACCGGCATGGGCTCGGACGGCATGCGCGGCGGCAAGGAAGTCGTCGCTGCCGGTGGCAATGTGATCGCGCAGGATGAAGCCACCAGCGTCGTCTGGGGCATGCCGGGTGCCGCCGCGAATGCCGGCATCTGCTCCGCAATTTTGCCGCTCAATCAGATCGGTTCGAAAATTACTCGTCTGTTTTCTGGAGATCGTTCATGACCCCCGCCGATTACGATTTCCTCCGCAAGTTCCTGAAGGAAAAGTCCGGCCTCGATCTGTCGGCTGACAAGCAGTATCTCGTCGAGAGCCGTCTGGTGCCGCTGGCCCGCAAGGCCAACCTCAACGGGATCGATGATCTCGTCCAGAAGATCAAGAGCGGCAACTCGCTGCTCGCCGGTGAGGTCGTCGAGGCGATGACCACCAACGAGACCTTCTTCTTCCGCGACAAGATGCCGTTCGATCATCTGCGCGATGTCGTGTTGCCGGAGATGATCCAGGCGCGTAGCGCCCGCCGTAGCCTGCGCATCTGGTGCGCGGCGGCCTCGACAGGGCAGGAGCCTTACTCGATCGCCATGGTGATCAAGGAAATGAGCGCACAGCTCGCCGGCTGGCGCATCGAGATCATCGGCACGGATATCTCGCAGCAGGTCCTGGAGAAGTCGAAGGCCGGTCTCTACACCCAGTTCGAAGTGCAGCGCGGCCTGCCGATTCAGCTGCTGGTGAAGTATTTCAAGCAGATCGGCGACATGTGGCAGATCGCGCCCGAGCTGCGCGCCATGATCCAGTACAAGCCGCTGAACCTGCTCACCGACTTCTCGCATATGGGCAAGTTCGACATCATTTTCTGCCGCAACGTGCTGATCTATTTCGATCAGGACATGAAGTCGCAGATCTTTGGCCGCCTCGCCAAATGCATGGAGCCGGATGGCTTCCTCGCACTCGGTGCTGCCGAGACGGTGGTGGGTCTCACCGACGCGTTCAAGCCGCATGCCGACAAGCGCGGCCTGTATCGTCCGACCGCGTTGCGCGCCGCTCCGTCGATCGTGCCGGCCATGGCGCCGGTGGGTCTGAAGACCGCGATGCCGGTGCGTTAAGTGCGCAGACTGTCATCGCCCGGCTCGTCCGGGCGATCCAGTACACTCCGACTGCGGTGATGAAGCTCGGGCTATCGCGTTTACTGGACCACCCGCTTTCGCGGGTGGTGACAGCATCAGATGATCGCATGCGGCACAAAGCGTGACGTATTGCCGGTGATCGGGTTCTCATCCTCGCGGATCGAGAGCCCGCACGGCTCCTCATTCACCAGCCAGCTTCCGATCACTGGATAGTTGCCGGCAAAATTCGGCAACGGCATCAACATCTGACGGATATATCCCTCCTCGCCGTAAGGTCCCGGCTGCGCGTCGATCGCTTCGCCGCCGCTCACCAGCGTCACATTCGCGCCCTCGCGCGAATAGAGCGGTTTGCGCACATAGGATGTGCCGAGTTCACTCGCTCTCGCGTCGTCGTCGAAATAAGCCGGCAGCAGATTGGGGTGGTTCGGAAACATCGACCACAGCAACGGCAGGATGCCTTTGTTGGAGAGGATCGCCTTCCATGGCGGCTCGATCCACCGCGTCGAAGCCCCCTTGAGCTTGCCGCCGAATTTTTCGCGAAACATCCACTCCCACGGATAGAGCTTGAATAGCAGCTCGATCGGTTGGTCCTTGAGGTCGACGAAATGTCCGGCATCGGTGTAGCCGATCTCGGTGATGTCGATCAGCTCCGGCGTGAGCCCGCCCTGCTGCGCGACATCGGCGAGATAGGTGACCGTGCCGCGATCTTCGGCGCTG
>CALRZK010000052.1:0-10095 GCA_943372615.1 Bradyrhizobium ivorense
ATCGCTCGCCGATGTATTCCGGCCAGATCAAGAGCTCCGGCCCGCGCTATTGCCCGTCCATCGAGGACAAGATCGTCCGCTTCGGCGATCGCGACGGCCACCAGATCTTCCTGGAGCCTGAAGGTCTCGATGACGACACCGTCTATCCCAATGGCATCTCCACCTCGTTGCCCGAGGAGGTTCAGGCTGCGATCCTGGCGTCGATCCCCGGTCTCGAGCGGGTTCGGATGATCAAGCCGGGCTATGCCATCGAATACGACCATGTCGATCCCCGCGAACTCGAACCGACCCTGCAGGCCAAGCGGATGCCGGGACTGTTCATGGCCGGGCAGATCAATGGCACCACGGGTTATGAAGAAGCGGCCGCCCAGGGTCTGGTGGCCGGTCTGAATGCCGCCCTTGCCGCTTCCGGCTCCGCGCCCGCCGTATTCGACCGTGCCGATGGCTATCTCGGCGTGATGATCGACGACCTTGTCACCCGCGGCATCTCCGAGCCCTATCGGATGTTCACGTCGCGAGCCGAGTATCGCCTGACACTCCGTGCCGACAATGCCGATCAGCGTCTGACCGACAAGGGTATCGCCCTTGGCTGCGTCGGTAGTACCCGCATCGCTCGCCATACGGCCAAGATGGATGCCCTGATGGCCGGTAAGGCACTGGCCAAAGCGCTGTCGATCACCCCGAACGGGGCGGCAAAGCACGGCCTATCCCTCAATCACGATGGCCAGCGCCGGACTGCTTTCGATCTCCTGTCCTATCCGGAGAGTGAATGGGCTACCGTAACCCGGATCTGGCCCGAGCTCTTGGCCATTGATCCTGCGATCGGCACCCATATCGAGATCGACGCCAAATATGATGTCTATCTCAAGCGCCAGACTGCGGATGTGGAGTCCTTCCGCCGTGATGAAGGTCTGCTGCTGGCCGATATCGATTACGACGTGGTACCGGGCCTCTCGAATGAGGCCCGCGCCAAGCTGAAGGCGGCTTCGCCGAGCACGGTGGGGCAGGCGGGTCGTCTGGACGGTGTCACACCGGCTGCATTGGCGATCCTGACGGCCTATTTGCGCCGTGAAGCTCGAAAATCAGCAGCCACCAGCGTGGCCTGATCTGTTTCACGTGAAACAGACGCTTCACATCTCGGTATTTCCTGATTCACGTCGTGGCCAGAAAGCCAAAGCAGCGACCAGCGCCACGAATAGAGCTACCGCAACTATCACCTGGATGACGCCAAAGTTCAGCGCGTCGCGAGATACGAATAGCGCCGTGATCGGCGCCGCCAATACCAGGAACAACCGTACAATCAGGTCCATGGTCTTCATCCTCCGAGGATGAGATCATGATGACGGTATTTGAGGCGGGTTTCATTGATGCGCCTCAAGTAAAAACGAGCAGGTCGTTTCGACACTGGTTCCACGGTCATTTCACGTGAAACATGCGAGAGGGATGCTAGCGGACTCTCTTGGCGCCGGTCGGATGTATCTCAATCCCTATGTGACGGACTTCTATGAGAGCCGGGGTTCAGGTCAGGGAAGGCGCGACTGATGACTCAGCGGCCGAGCAGGTGAGTCGGCGCTGTTTCATGTGAAACAATGCTGTGGTTTGCGCTTCTTGGGCGCCGGTCTCGCATGTTGCCACGCCATCTGCAGAGCTGAGGTCAATTCGGTCTTGTTGAGGTTAGCCAGAACACCGACTGTCCATCCCTGCTGACCCCATGCATTCTGCGCCGGTGAAAATGCTTCCGGCATGACCGTGCACTTCAGAGCCTGCTCGTCCGGGGTGAATTTGAAGTTCGCAGTCAGCCCGTCCGCAGCCAAGGTCACGAAGATCCGCTTCGCCTTGAAGGCAGTTCTGTCGAAGTGCGGGGCCGCGGTGACGCCTTCAAAAGCGAGGGCGAGTTCGTGGAGCATGGGTGCTGATGCCATTGGCTTATCAATCCTCAAAGCTCGGGCGAATTAGAGATGACCTCGGCCAGTTCCATTTCCGAAAGCCAGTATAGATCGCTCATCGCTTGATAGGGATCGCCGGGCAGTCCGAGCGCAGTGGCGAAAGCGGGTTCGGTCTTCATGCCCTGCATCCGCAACGTCACGATCTGATCCCGCAGATGGGAGCCGGCCAGGCCCAGAAGTTGTCGTTCGACCACGAAATGTTGCCAGCCGGATTGTTCAGCGACAGGTTCGGAGCTGACGAAGACTTCGAACGGCCAACCTTCGGCTTCAAACTTCGCGATCAGCGGTCGGCCTCTGGCCGACCATCGATAGAGAGCGAAGTCATCGGCTGAGCTGAATGCGGTCCAGATCAGCTGCGACACTGCGTCGGGGTCCGGGGCGTGGCAGACAATATCGATATCGCTATCGGGCAGGGTGATGCCAAGCGGCAAGGTGCCGACGACTTCGGGGTCGAAGGGGGCCAGCAGATCGAGAATGCCGGTGTGATGGATGGCGTCTTTGTAGGATGGAGAAGTCATTTTCACACCCATCGTTCGAGACGGCGCTTCCGCCTTCGCTCGTCGAGCTTCGGCGGCCACGTCGCGCCTTCTCACCATGACGGCGGAGTGGGAGGAGGCCAATCATATATCTCCCATTCGCCGCCAACCCACTCCGCCGTCATCCCGGCCTGAACGCAGTTGCGTTCGTTCAGGCAAGAGGTGCGGTCACTTGGCCGCCTCGGAGGTCGGCCGCAAGCTCAAATCGACCAGGCAGACGACATCACTGTCCCATTTCGATCGCCGCCGTCATGGACTCGGAGTATGAGAAAGTATCCTCCGCAATAGACACTGAAACCGTATTCCATGGCGCAACGTTCCCAGCCATCTGCTCCCGCTCCTCTGCTCGACAGCGACAAAGCCGCAGCGCTTCGGCTCACGCCTGTTTCACATGAAACAGAAGCGCGGCTCGATCGCTATGTGGCGCTGCTGCTGCAGTGGCAGGCCAAGACCAATCTCATCTCGCCGGCAACATTGCCGCATCTCTGGACGCGCCATATCTCTGACTCGCTGCAGCTCCTGAAGCTCGCGCCTGATGCCCGCATCTGGCTCGACTTCGGCAGCGGCGGCGGTTTTCCCGGTGTGGTGCTGGCCTGTGCCATGGGCGATGTCGGCGGCCACGTTCACTTGGTCGAGCGCAACGCCAAGAAGGCGGCGTTCCTGCGCGAAGCACTACGTGTGACGCAAGCCCCAGGTTCGGTGCACCTCGCTGACATCGGGGATAATGTGGATAGTTTTCCAAAGCGCGTCGATTGCATCACCGCACGCGCCGTAGCGTCGCTAGATATCATTCTCGGTTTCGCGGCTCCCCTGATGACTGGCAGCACCAAGGCGCTGTTTTTGAAGGGTCAAGATGTAGACGCGGAATTGACCGAAGCTACTAAATATTGGAATATAAGCCCACGCCTGCATGCGAGCCTCACCGGCGGACAAGGCTGGATCGTCGAACTGGACAAGATCGAGCGGCGCGACCCGTCCGCAGATACCATGATGGCCCACGCAAATGACCGTAATTGATCAGGAATATCAAGAGGATAGCACGAAGGCGACGCCTGGCCATCCACGCATCCTGGCGCTGGCCAATCAGAAGGGCGGCGTCGGCAAGACCACCACGGCGATCAATCTCGGCACCGCACTCGCCGCGATTGGCGAGCGCGTGCTGATCGTCGATCTCGATCCGCAGGGCAATGCCTCCACCGGGCTTGGCATCGATCGCCGCGATCGTGCATGCTCGACCTATGACGTGCTGACCGGCGATGCGCCGCTGCGCGATGCCGTGGTCGTCACCGCGGTGCCGCGTCTGCACATCGCGTCGTCGACCATGGATCTGTCGGGCCTCGAGCTTGAAATCGGTGGCGCGCGCGATCGCGCTTTCCGTCTGCGCGACGCCATCGGCGAGTTGAACAACAATGTCTCGCCGGGCTCGGACTACACTTATGTGCTGATCGATTGCCCGCCGTCGCTCAATCTTCTCACCGTCAATGCGATGGCTGCGTCGGATGCGATCCTCGTGCCCTTGCAGTGTGAGTTCTTCGCGCTCGAAGGTCTGTCGCAATTGCTGCAGACCGTGGAGCAGGTGCGCTCGGCGCTGAACCCGACGCTCACCATCCACGGCATCGTCATGACCATGTTCGATGCGCGCAACAACCTGTCGAACCAGGTCGTTGCCGACGTCCGCGAATTCATGGGCAACAAGGTCTATGACACCATGATCCCGCGCAACGTCCGCATTTCGGAAGCGCCGTCCCACGGCAAGCCGGTGCTGGTCTATGATTTGAAGTGCGCGGGCAGCGACGCCTATCTGCGTCTCGCCACCGAAGTGATCCAGCGCGAGCGCGAGATCCGCACGGCACAGGGCGACGCGGCGTAGCGCGCGCGTCTTCGTAGGATGGGTTGAGCGCAGCGAAAACCCATCGGCGGAGTTTGCCGCGACGACGGACAGCATGGGTTATCGCTGCGACGCTACGCGTCTTCGCTCAACCCATCCTACGAGTATCGAGTTTAGTTTCTGGAGTAACCCATGAGTTCAAGGGGATTGGCGATGGCCGATGAAGCGCGTTCGCGGTTGGGCCGCGGTCTGGCAAGTCTGATCGGTGATGTCGGCGGCGAAGCCGCGCAGACCGAGCGGCCGGCGCGCGGCCAGCGCAAGGTGCCGATCGAATTCATCAAGCCGAACCCGCGCAATCCGCGCCGCACCTTTGCGGATGCGGAGCTGAGCGAACTGGCGTCGTCGATCAAGCAGCATGGCGTGATCCAGCCGATCGTGGTGCGTGCCGTGAAGGGCACCAATGATCGTTTCGAGATCATCGCCGGCGAACGCCGCTGGCGTGCATCGCAGCTGGCCGGTCTTCATGAAGTGCCGGTCGTGCCGGTGGATGTCACCGATGCCGCGGCGATGGAAATCGCCATCATCGAAAACATCCAGCGCGAAGACCTCAATGCGATGGAAGAGGCGCAGGGCTATCACGCGCTCGCCGAGACCTACAAACACAGCCAGGACGACATCGCAAAGATCGTCGGCAAGAGCCGCAGCCATGTCGCCAACATGATGCGTCTGACCAAACTCCCGGAAGACGTGCAGGCGCTGATCGCGTCGAACCAGCTCAGCAATGGTCACGCCCGCGCGCTGATCTCGCTGCCTGATCCGTCCGCTGCCGCGAAGCGCGTGATCGCCGAAGGATTGAACGTTCGCCAGACCGAAGCGCTCGCCCATGAAGAAGGCGTGCCGGAGCGCGCGCCGCAGAAGCCGCGGGCTGGATCAGCGCCGAAGGTCGCGAAGGATGCGGACACCATCGCGCTGGAGAAGCGCGTAAGCGACGCGCTCGGTCTCAAGGTGAGCGTGGATCACCGCGATCCCGGCGGCACCGTGATGATCAAGTATAGCGATCTCGATCAGCTCGACGAGATTTTGAAGCGGCTGGATAAGTAGCCAACAGCGACGCTCGATAACCTCTCCCCGTTCTTTTACGGGGAGAGGTCGCCGCGTCTTCGCGGCGGGTGAGGGGCATGGCACGTGCTCACCACATGCTCAGTTCATCGAATCTCTCCGAAGCGACTGACATTCGAAATTCTTCGCTTCGATAGTCGTGAGTTTGACGCTGGCCTTGTGCCATGCCCCTCACCCGACGTTCTCATGCTTCGCATGCGAACGCCGACCTCTCCCCGCAGAAGAGCGGGGAGAGGTTAAGAGCGTCGCCTGGCATTCACGGCAATCGACATCAACGCCCTCTGCGCGATGACCGCGCCGAGGGTGTTTTGTTTGCGGACGTCGAGGGCAGCCACCGCGAGCTGATCGATGATCGCCGCCAGCCGCCGCGCCGTGAAATTGCGCAGCGCGGCTTCCACCGCGCCCTTGCGGGAGAAATGCAGGCGCGGAAATCCGCTCTCCGCCGCAGCCGAGGCCGGCGTGCCCGCTTCCACCAGCAGGCTCGCTTTGTGCAGCGCCGCGGCCTGCCGCTGCGCCGCCATCATGATCATGCCGGGATAGGTGCCGGCGATCATCGCCTTGTTGAATTCGGTTTCGACCAGCGTCGGATTGCCGGCAAAGGCGCCGTCCACGATCGGATCGATCTTCAGCTCCGACGCATCGGCCACGCAGGCCATCACATCATCCAGCGTCACTTCGCCGGTGCCGTGGGCATAGAGCATCAGTTTGCGCAACTCATTGCGCGAGGCCTGGCGATCGCCGCCGAGCAAAGACATCAGCGTCGCGCGCGCATCATTCGCCATGCGCAGGTTGGCGAGTTGCAGCTCGTCATTGATCAGCTTGGTCAGGTCGCGCTCGGTGTCCGGATAGCAGGCAATGGCAACCGCAGTCTTTGCCTTCTCGCAGACTTTTCGCAAAGGTGATTCCGGCCGCAGTTCGCCGGCCTCGATGACGATGCGGCAATCGCGGATCGCCATCTCGCTCAGCGTATCGACGCCGCTGGAAAAATTCTTCGACCCGGCGCGGACGCGAATGGCGCGGCGGCCGCCGAACATCGGGATGGTCATCGCCTCTTCGACCAGCCGCGAGGGTTCGGCGGCGAGGTCGTCGCCATCCATGCGCACCAGCGAGAACGGATCGTTGACGTCATCGACCGCGGATTTCACCAGCGCCTCGGCGCGCTCGCGCACGAGGCCGGCATCGGGGCCGTAAAGCAAAATGATCGGCCGCGTGGAATCCGGCCGGCTCAGGAAGAGGTCGATGTCTTTTCCGCGGAGGGCGACCAAGGTGATTCCTGTGGCTCAAACTGTAGGGTGGGCAAAGGCGCGTTTGTGCCGTGCCCCCCATCACGTGTCGCGCAAGACTTGGTGGGCACGCTGCGCTTTGCCCACCCTACAGGGATGTCGTTGTCACGACCCTTTGTAGAAGAACGACGCCAGGCGCGTGTTGATATTGTCCGCGATCTCGGCGGACGCACGGTTCTCCGCATCGCGCGCGGCGCGGGTGCGGGCGAAGCGCTGCTGCTGGCCCGGAATATCGTAGGTCACGCGCGAGAAGGTCGAGCCGGTCATCACCTGCTTGCCCGTGGCGATCTCGATCAGGCCGAAAGTAGCGTCGATGCCGTAATTCTCCGATGTCGCCAATGCGGTGTTGGGATCGACCATCAGCGAACTGCGGGTCGGGACAATGCGGATCTTCAATGTATAGAGCGGTGCCACGCCGGTGGCTGCGCCATACATCTTGAACATCAGCGCGTTGCGGATCTCGACCCCGAGGCGTGCCTGCGGCGACGCGTTGGGATAATCGAGCGGCGGAACATCGACGGTCGCGAGCTTGTCGCGCAGCGCCGGCGAGCCGTCCACTGTCCTGGCGGCATACATCGGCTGGAAGCAGCCGGCCGTGAGGGCGCCGAGGGCGACGACAGCGGTCAGCCGGGCGGCGATTCGGAACTTAGCCGACAACATTCACGATCCTCTGCGGCACCACGATAATCTTCTTGGGCGGCTTGCCGTCCAGAACCTGTTTTACAGCATCGAGGGCCAGAGCGGCAGCCTCAATTTCCGAATTGGACGCTTCGCGCGGAACTGTGACTTCTCCGCGCTTCTTGCCAGTCACCTGCACCGGCAGGGTGATCTGGTCCTCGACCAAGAGATCGGCCTCAACCTGCGGCCACATGGCCTCGGACACCAGACCCTGCTGGCCGAGCACGGTCCAGCATTCTTCCGCCAGATGCGGCATCATCGGCGCGAACAGCTGCACCAGGATCACGGCGGCTTCGTTCAGGGCCCAGCACATGTCGGGCGCCGGGGTGCCCGGCTTCGCCAGCGCCTCACCAAAGGCATTGGCGAATTCGCGGATGTAAGCGAGGCAGACATTGAACTGCAGCTTTTCGACGCCGGTCGAGACCTTGTCGAGCGCGCCATGGGCGGCCTTGCGGACGGCCAGTGCCTCGGGGCTGAACGCGGCCGGCTTGGCCGACGGGGCGTTTTTACCGTGAGCCGCGGCATCATTGACCATGCGCCACAGACGCTGGACGAAGCGCGAGGCACCCTTGACGCCTTCCTCGCTCCAGATCACGTCGCGATCCGGCGGCGAGTCCGACAGCATGAACCAGCGCGCGGTGTCGGCGCCATAAGTGCCGATGATGTCGTCAGGGTCGACGGTGTTGCGCTTCGACTTCGACATCTTCTCGATGGAGCCGATCTCGACCGGTGAATTGTCGGTCAGCAATGTTGCCGAGCGCGTCGTGCCGTCGCCGGTGATGTTGATCTCGGCCGGCGAGGCAAACGTGCCGTCCTGCTTCTTGTAGGTCTCGTGAACCACCATGCCCTGGGTGAACATGCCGGCAAACGGCTCGTCCAGGCTCACATGGCCGGTCGCCTTCATCGCACGCGTGAAGAAGCGGCTGTACAGCAGATGCAAAATCGCATGCTCGACGCCGCCGATATATTGATCGACGGGCATCATGCGGTCGGCCACGGCGCGCGTGGTTGGCGCGTCTGCATTCCACGGATCGGTGAAGCGCGCGAAGTACCAGGACGAGTCCACGAACGTGTCCATCGTGTCGGTCTCGCGCCGCGCCTTGCCTCCGCATTGCGGGCAGGTCACGTGCTTCCAGGTCGGGTGATGGTCGAGCGCATTGCCCGGCTTGTCGAAGGTCACATCCTCCGGCAGCACCACCGGCAGGTCCTTCGCCGGCACCGGCACCACATCGCATTTCTCACAATGGATGATCGGGATCGGGCAGCCCCAATAGCGCTGGCGCGAAATGCCCCAGTCGCGCAGGCGGAAGTTCACTTCGCGCTTGCCCCAGCCGTCCTTCTCGAAGATCGCCAGCGACTTCTTCATCGCCTCTTCGCAGGTCATCACGCCGGGCTCGCCGACCCAGCGGATATATTGCACGGTATCGGTCTTGGCCGGCACGAAGGCCGTGTTGCCGACGCGCTCGTCGCTGCCGACGGGCACGAACACGTCGAGCACCGGCAGATCATATTTGCGCGCGAAATCGAGGTCGCGCTGGTCATGGGCGGGACAGCCGATCACGGCACCGGTGCCGTAATCCATCAGCACGAAGTTCGCGATGTAGAGCGGCAGGTGCCAGCTGGCGTCGGCGGGATGCGTGGCCTTGATGCCGGTATCGAAGCCGAGCTTTTCCGCCGTGTCGATCTCGGCCTGCGAGGTGCCGAGCTTGTGGCACTCGTCGATGAAGGCCGCGACCTTCGGATCCGATTCAGCCAGCTTCTTCGCCAGCGGATGATCGGGCGAGATGGCCGCGAAGGTCGGGCCATACATCGTGTCCGGCCGCGTCGTGAACACCGGCAGCTTCTCGAAGCCGGCCGGTGCGCCATTCAAACCGAATTCGAAATGCAGACCTTCGGAACGGCCGATCCAGTTGTGCTGCATCAGGCGGACCTTGTCCGGCCAGCGATCCAGCTTCTCCAGTGCGTCGAGCAGGTCCTGCGAATACTTCGTGATCTTGAAGAACCACTGGGTCAGCTCGCGCTGCTCGACGACGGCGCCCGAGCGCCAGCCGCGGCCGTCGATCACCTGCTCATTGGCGAGCACGGTGTGATCCACAGGGTCCCAGTTCACCTTCGACTTCTTGCGCTCCACCAGACCGGCGGCGAGGAAGTCGGTGAACATCTTCTGCTGATGCTTGTAGTAGCTGGGGTCGCAGGTCGCGAATTCGCGCGCCCAGTCCAGCGACAGACCCATGGTCTGCAGCTGCTTCTTCATCGAAGCGATATTCTCATAGGTCCACGCCTTCGGCGCCACCTTGCGCTCGATGGCGGCATTCTCTGCGGGGAGGCCAAATGCATCCCAGCCCATCGGATGGAGGACATTAAAGCCCTTGGCACGTTTCAGGCGTGCCAGCACGTCGCCCATGGTGTAGTTGCGCACATGGCCCATATGGATGCGCCCCGACGGATAGGGGAACATCTCGAGCACGTAGTATTTCGGCCGCGGGTCGTCATTCTTGGTGGCGAAGATCGCCTTGTCGTCCCACACGCGCTGCCAGCGCGGTTCGGTCTCGCGGGCGTTGTAGCGTTCGTTCGTCATCGATTCGGCAGTCTGTTCCGGGGCCTCTAAGGGCCGGGACTAGGCCACAAAAGACCGCGTGGGGTCAACGGCTTAAGCGCGGATCTGTAGCCCTGTAGGGTGGGCAAAGCGTAGCGTGCCCACCTTC
>CALRZK010000053.1:0-10088 GCA_943372615.1 Bradyrhizobium ivorense
TTTCCGGCGCGGTTTGCATCCTTGGGGCGAGCGCGGACGTCGTCCGCGCGCAAGAAGCGCTATCGGAGATCACCGTCACTGCCGAGCGTGAGAAAAAGGAAGCCGACGCCTTCCAGGCCACCACGCAGCTCTCCGGAGAGGCCTTGCAGCGCGCCGCCTCGTCGTCCCTCGCCGATCTGCTGGCGACACAACCCGGCATCGCCGCATCCACCTTCGCCCCCGGCGCGAGCCGGCCGAATATCCGCGGCCTCGACGATTATCGCGTCCGCATTCAGGAAAATGGCATCGGCAGCCAGGATGCGTCGGATTTCAGCCAGGACCATCAGGTGCCGGTGGATCCGCTCACCGCCGACAAGGTCGAGGTGATCCGCGGGCCCGCCACGCTGCGCTACGGCAATCAGGCCATCGGCGGCGTGGTGAA
This sequence comes from Bradyrhizobium ivorense, assembly GCA_943372615.1. GTDB lineage: Bacteria > Pseudomonadota > Alphaproteobacteria > Rhizobiales > Xanthobacteraceae > Tardiphaga > Tardiphaga ivorense_A. The sequence goes on from CALRZK010000053.1 coordinate 422, forward strand.
TGCGGTGAACAACCGCATTCCCGAAGCACTGGTGCCGAACGGCTTTGCGGCCAAGATCAAGGGCGGCGGCTCATCGGTGGATAGCAGCGTTGACGGCGCGGCAAGCATCGATGCATCCGGCAACAATGTCGCCATCCATGTGGATGCCTTCGCGCGCCGCGCCGGCGATTATCGCATTCCCGGCGGCGGCGTGCAGGCCAATACCCGCCAGCAATCCGAAGGCCTGGCCATCGGCGGCTCGTATATTTTCGACGGCGGCTATATCGGCACCGCGCTGCAGCACATCACCAGCCTCTACCACATCCCGGGCATCGCCGAATCCGCCAGCCGCACGCGGATCGATCTCGAACAGACCAAATGGACGACCAAGGGCGAATGGCGCGCGCCGAACGACAAGATCGATGCGATCCGATTTGCCGTCGGCGTCAGCGACTACAAGCACAAGGAACTCGGCATTGGCGGCGACGGCGTCGATGGGCTGCAGAACACCATCACCAACAAGGAGATCGAAGGCCGCGTCGAGCTCGATCACGCCGCGGTTGCGACACCGCTCGGCGCGCTGACCGGCAGCTGGGGCATCCAGGCCAGCAACCGCAAGCTCGCCACCGCCGGCGTCCTCGGCGGCTTGCTGGCGCCGACCAATACGGACGCCGTCGGCGGCTTCGCCTTCGAGCAATTGCAGCTCAACGACACGCTGAAACTGCAGGCCGCGGGCCGTATCGAGACCCTCACGGTATCGGGCATGGCAGCGACCTTCCCGGCCAATTTCCTGCCGCCGCCCGATACATTCTCTGAGACGGCTGCGACACGAAACTTCACGCCGATGAGCTTCAGCTTCGGCCTGCTGCAATCGCTGCCATGGGACATGGTGGTGTCGCTGAATGCCAGCCGCACCCAGCGCGCCCCTGCAGCGCCAGAGCTGTTTTCACGCGGCTCCGACGGAGCCTCGGGCACATTCGTGATCGGCAATCCCAACCTGAAGATCGAGACGGCGGAATCCGTCGAACTCGGCCTGAAGCGCAGCACCGGCCAGTTCCGATTCGAGGCCAATGTCTATTACACGCGCTATCTCGACTTCATCTATAAGCAGCTCACCGGCAATTTCTGCACTGACGTCTTTGCGAGTTGCGGTGCAGCAGGCCCGCTGCTGCAGGTGGCCTATGGCCAGCGCGATGCGAATTTCCGCGGTGCCGAGTTCATGGCGCAGCTCGATGTCGCGCCCGTCCATGACGGCATGCTCGGCCTCGACGGCCAGTTCGACGTGGTGCGCGCGACCTTTGCCGATGGCAGCAACGTCCCCCGCATCGCCCCCATGCGTGTCGGCGGCGGCATCTGGTGGCGCAGTGCGGAATGGTATGCACGGCTCGGCCTGCTGCACGCCTTCACGCAGGACGACATCGCCGCCAATGAAACGCCGACCAATGGCTACAATCTGCTGAAGCTTGAGGTGAGCTACACGCACACCTTCACGAAAACTGACGGCGGCATGCGCGACATCACTTTTGGCGTCGTCGGCGACAATCTGCTCGACGAGCGCATCCGCAACCACATATCGTTCAAGAAAGCCGAGGTGTTGCTGCCCGGCCTCGGCGTCCGGTTGTTCACGACCATGCGATTTTGACCGCCATGACCTCTGAGTTCAAGATATTGGAATCGCTCCAGTTTCGATCACAACATGCCGCCTTGAGGGCGACATCACCGGTGACCGGCGATATGGTCCGGCGCTCTTCGCACCTTGTCACGACCCACGGAATGCAGCTTCGATGACCGGCTCCCGCTCCACTCTCCTTCTTGCCGCCGCCGCGCTCGCGACGCTTACCGTCCAACCGGCTTTCGCGGCTGGTCTCGACGCATCGAACCTGTCGCCCTGGGGCATGTTCCAGAATGCCGACGTGGTGGTGAAAACCGTGATGGTCGGGCTGGCCTGCGCCTCGCTGATGACCTGGACGGTGTGGCTGGCCAAGACCATCGAACTGCGCCGCGAAACAAGCGTTGCGCATCGCCGCCTCGAAATGCTGGAAAGCGATACGTCGCTGCGCGCAGTCGCGCGTGACAGCGCCGAAGCCCGTGATGCCGTCGCGCAACTGATTCACACCGCCGTGCGCGAAACCGAACTCTCCCACGGCATTTTCGACGACGGTTTCAAGGAGCGCATCGCGCTTCGGCTGGAGCGCGTCGAGGGCGCGATGGCGCGGCGCATTGCGCGCGGCACCGGCATCGTCGCCACCATCGGCTCCACCTCGCCTTTCATCGGCCTGTTCGGCACCGTCTGGGGCATCATGAATGCCTTTATCGGCATTGCCGAAACCAAGACGACAAATCTCGCCGTGGTCGCGCCGGGCATTGCCGAAGCTCTGCTGGCCACCGCACTCGGCCTCGTCGCCGCCATTCCGGCAGTCATGATCTACAATGCACTGGTGCGCAGCATCACCGGCTATCGCGCGCTGCTCGGCGATGCCTCGGCGCAAGTGATGCTGCTGATCAGCCGCGACCACAGCCGCCGCGGCATGCCGCTGGCGCGCGCTGCAGAGTAAATACGATGGGCTCCCGACTGGGTGGACGTATCGGCGCTGGCGACGATCTCGAAGTCAATCACGAGATCAATGTCACGCCCTTCATCGACGTGATGCTGGTGCTGCTGATCATCTTTATGGTGGCAGCGCCGCTGGCCACCGTCGACATGGGTGTCGATCTGCCGGCTTCCACCGCCGAGCCGCAGCCACGCCCGGAGAAGCCTGTCTTTGTCACCGTAAAGCCGGACATGACGCTCGGCATCGGTGAGGATGTCATCCAGCGCGATGGGCTCGGCGAAGCGCTCGGCGTTGCAACCAAGAACAACAAGGACGAACGCATCTTCGTGCGCGCCGACAAGGCCGTCAGCTATGGCGACCTGATGGAGGTGATGAACATGCTGCGCAATGCCGGCTATCTGAAGATCGCACTGGTCGGCCTCGACGGACGCGCCGCGATCCAATGAATGCCTTCGCGCTCCACCACCCCGGCGATAGGGCCGCACTGCGCTGGACCGCATCGGCCCTGGCGATCATCGCCGTGCATGCCGGCCTGATCGCGGGCGGAATCGCGCTGTATCAGAACCATGAACCGCCGGGCGCCGCTGAAACCACGATCATGATCGACATGTCGCCGGTCTCGGCCGCGCCGGAAACGCAGACGCAAGACGTCGCGCCGGGGCCGCAGATGCAGCAGGCCGAAGAACAGTCGGCACCGCCGCCCGAACCTCAGGCCCAACAACACGCCGAAGAGCAGATTCCGCCGACGCCGTTGATGGAAAAGGCCGAGGTGCAGGCGCCGCCGGAGCAGAAGGTCGAACCGACCCCGCCACCGCCGGAGCCCGTCAAGGCGACGCCCGAGCCGCCGAAGCCGACGCCGGTGAAGCCGAAGCCGGTCAAGGCTGAAGTGAAGAAGAAGCCGAACGAGACGCCAGCGGCCCCGCGCACGTCGGCGCCGCAACGCGCCGAACGCACCGCCCCGACGGCGTCAGCATCGATGGCCGGCGCCTCGCGCGCGGCCATCGTGAGCTACAATCAGCTCGTCCAATCCCATGTACAGCGTTTCAAGCAATATCCGTCAGGTGCCCGCAACGGGCAGACCGGACGCGTCCGCACCATGGTGGCGTTCACGCTGAGCCGTTCGGGTAGCGTACTTTCAGTGCGTTCGGTGGGTTCATCCGGCAATCCGGCCTTCGATGCGGAGACCGTGGCGACCGTGCGCCGCGCCCAGCCATTCCCGGCCTTCCCCGCCGAGATGGCGATGTCGAGCCAGTCGTTTACGCTGCCGCTGTCGTATGATTTGCGATGAGATTTCTCAGAGGCCGTAGGGTGGGTTGAGCGCAGCGAAAACCCATCAACGTTCCCTGCGGCAAACTCCGCCGATGGGTTTTCGCTCCGACGCTTCGCGTCTCCGCTCAACCCATCCTACGAACTCACTGCGCCGGGTTCGCCCGCTCAAACTGCCGCAGCAATTTATTGCCGCGCTCGACCGCTGCATCGAGCGCCTGCTGTGCGGTCTTCTTCCCGGAGAATGCTGCTTCCAGCTCATCCTCGATGGCATCGCGGATCAGCGTGAAGGAGCCGAGACGTAGCCCCGTCGAATTCTCCGTCGGCGGATTCAGCGTGATCTGCTCGATGGATTTTTCCGTACCGGGATTGCGCTGATAGAAACCCTGCGATTTCGTCAGCTCATAGGCGGCGCGTGTGCTCGGCAGATAGCCCGTGTTCTGATGCCATGCCGCCTGGATGTCCGGCTGCGACAGGAAGGCGAAGAATTTTGCCACGCCCTTGTATTCATCGCGCGGGCGATCGCGCAGCACCCACAGGGTGGCGCCGCCGATCATCGAATTTTGCGGCGCGCCGGCGACATCCGGCCAATAGGGCAGCAGCCCATAGCCGACATCGAATTTCGCGTTCTTGAGAATGTCCGCACGGGTGGCGGACGAGCCCAGAAAAATCCCGCATTCGCTCTTCTGGAAGCGTGGCTCGGCAGTGGTGGCGCGGCCGCTATAGTCGAACAGCTTGGTCTTCTGCCATTCGGCGAGCTGCGCGACGTGGCGCACCATGGTGGGGTTATTGATGGTCAATGCGGCGTCGAGCCCGGCCAGCCCGTTCGATCGCGTCGCAATGGGAATATTGTGAAAGGCCGAAAACGTTTCGACATGGATCCATGACGGCCATGACGTGGTGAAGCCACAGGCGGAGCCCGCCGAGCGCAGCCGCTTGGCCATGCTGGCCAGCTCGGGCCAGGTCGTCGGCGGCTTCTCCGGATCGAGCCCCGCCGCGCGGAACAGATCCTTGTTGTAGTACAGGATCGGCGTCGAGGCATTGAACGGAAACGACAACATGTTGCCGGCCGTGTCTGTGTAGTAGCCGGTGATCGCCGGCAGATAGGCCGACGGCGTGAAGGTCTCGGCCTGGTCGCGCATCAGCTCATAGACCGGATAGGTCGCGCCCTTGGCCGCCATCATGGTGGCGGTGGCGATCTCATTGACCTGCACGATGGCCGGCTGGCTGCGCGAGCGGAAGGCGAAGATCGCCGAAGTCACCGTTTCCGTATAGTTGCCCTTATAGACCGGAACGATGCGGAAGCCGGTCTGGGTGGCGTTGAAATCGGTGGCCAGCTTCTCGACCTGCCGGCCCAACTCGCCGGACATGGCATGCCACCACTGGATCTCGGTGACCGCCCGCGCCGGGGCCGTCGCCAGCAGGGTCGTCATGACGAGCGCGCAACATCCGAGCGCCAGTTTTCGCATCGTCCTATCCTGCCTTGTTGCAGTGCCTATCGAGGCTGGCGTGTGTCATTCGGCTGTCGCGGGAGGGCATCAGCCATCTGCAACACATGAACATGACATTTTCGATATAGTATAGACGGCTGAAGCCAGTCACCCGCCAGCGGATTCATCATAACCCCGCCAAACTGTGTTAAATTCCAATGGCTTTCGGTTCAATCGCAAGTATAGCCGCAAGACTTTCTATAGCTTTTGTCCGCCAGTTGAACCTTTCCCGAGATTGAATGACACATACGTGGTGACAAGCCCGCATAGTGAAGTATCCGAGGGTCAGGAAGGGCTGGCGGCACAGGGCCGAACCGGCATTGTCGGCCTTGTGCGCGCGATTCCGATCCGCTGGCGCATTCTCTCCATTGCAGCCCTGAATTCCGCCGTTGTGCTCGTCCTCGCTGGCCTGATCTGGAGCGGCTCCCGCGTCCTGTCCTCGGCCTGGGAAGATGTTCGCCAGGTGCGCCAATCGGACCAGGTGCTGGCTTTGCTGGAAAGCGAGACCAGCCGGCTGCAGAACCTGATCCATCGCTATATCAACCAGCCGAGCCCCGAGCTGTTCGCAGAGATCCTGCTGCTGCGCGAAGCCGTGCTGGGCACGCTGAACACCCGCGCCTCCACCGATCCGATGATCTCCGGCTCGGTCGAGGAACTGGAGCGCGTGACAGAACGCTTCCTGTCGGGCTTCGGCGAGTTGCGCGCGCTGCAGACCACCATCGCCAAGACCTATGAGGACCAGGTATTGGGCCCGGCCAAGGACATGGCGGGGCTCTATTCCATCATCGAAGGCGCCACCGGCCAGCGCGACGCCCTGATCTGGCCGGCGCTCGGCAAATCCCGCGAAGCCTTCACGGCCATGCTGGTGGCGGCGAATTCCTACTACCTCTCTTTGGCATCCGCCTCGGCGGAGGAAGCCCGGCGCAATACCGAGACGATCGAGCGCACGATTCCGGTGATGACCGATCTTGCGGACAACGACCTGCAGCGCATTGCTTTGCAACGGCTGAAAGGCCGCGCCGGCGCATTGCGCGACGGTCTGGCGAAATTGTCGGAGCAACTGTCCAGCCGCACCGATCTGTTGCGCAATTCCATCGATGCCAGCCAGGCCGAAACCATCGGCGCCATCGATAGCCTGTCGGTGAAGATGCGCGAGCGCGAGCAGAAGGCGCAGACGACCTTCGCCCGCACGCTGGCGTCGATCTCGCGCAATGTGATGATGATCGCCGGCGCATTTCTCGGCATCATCCTTACCGCTGGCATTATCATCACGCTCAGCATCCGTCTGCCGTTGCGCCAGATCATGACCTCGATGCGGGCCATCACCTCCGGCGATCTCGACCGCAAGGTACAAGGCACCACGGCCAGAGACGAAATCGCTGCCATGGCGCGCGCCGTCGAAGTATTCCGCCAGAACGCCATCGCCAAGCGCGAGGCCGAATACGAGCTACGCGCCGCCAAAGAAAAGGCCGAAAGCGCCCTGCTCGAACTCAATACTGCCCAGCAGAACCTGATCGATGCCGAACGGCTGGCGGCCCTCGGCGGTCTCGTTGCCGGCGTCGCCCATGAGGTCAACAACCCGATCGGCATCAGCCTCACGGTGGCCTCGAGCTTCGCTCGACGCGCCGAGATGTTCGACGCCGAGCTACGCTCCAAAGCGCCCCTGAAGCGCTCGCAGCTCGAGGATTTCGTCAAGACGTCGCAGGATGCTGCACAGCAACTGGTGGCCAATCTGCATCGCGCCGGCGATCTCATTCAGTCCTTCAAGCAGGTGGCGGTGGATCGTTCGCATGCTGAACGCCGCCAGTTCAGCCTCTCTGAGGCCACCGACCAGATCATCGCCAGCTTGCGGCCGGTACTGAAGAAGGCCCCGATCAGCATCGCGGTGGATGTCCCGGATGGCCTGCTGGTGGATGGCTATCCCGGCTCCTACGGCCAGATCCTGACCAACCTGTTCCTCAATGCATCCAATCATGCCTTCCCGGACGGGCAGCCGGGCGCCATCTCGATCACCGCCAAGCCGCGCGGCAGCGACGATATCGAGATCAGCTTTTCCGACAATGGCGTCGGCATGAGCCCTGACGTACAACGGCAGGCATTCGATCCATTTTTTACCACGCGCCGCAACGATGGCGGCACAGGCCTCGGCCTGCATATCGTTTACAACCTGGTCACCCAGCAGTTGGGCGGCCGCATGATGCTGGAATCCCGTCTGGGACAAGGCACGACATTTCGCATTATCATGCCGCGAAGCGCCACCGGTGCCGCCGGCTCATTTGACGGGACGACGCAATGGCCGACCAAGACGATGTCCTCTTCCTGATCGAAGACGACGGCGAGATCATCGACAAGTCTCATCTGCGCAAATGGAAGATCGCCGTCATCGACGACGACCAGGCGGTGCATGAGGGCACGCGCTTTGCCCTCAGCGATTATGCGCTGAACGGGCAACCGCTGGAAATTCTGTCGGCCTATTCCGCCGCCGAAGGCCGCGAGCTGATGCGCCAGCATCCGGACATCGCCGCGGTACTGCTCGACGTCATCATGGAAACCGACGATGCCGGCCTCGCCCTTGTCGAGTTCATCCGCAACGAGCTGCATAACGAGACCGTCCGCATCATCCTGCGCACCGGCCAGCCCGGCCAGGCGCCGGAGCGCCGCGTCATCGTCGATTACGACATCAATGACTACAAGGCGAAGACCGAACTTACCGCAGACAAGCTGTTCACCTCGCTGACTGCGGCGCTGCGCTCCTATCAGCAGCTCGAGCGCATGGTGCAGACGCGGCGCGGCCTCGAGATCATCCTCGATGCCGCCTCGACGCTCTACGACTTCCGCTCCATGCAGCGCCTTGCGGAGGGCGTGCTGACCCAGATCGCCTCGCTGCTGAACGTGGATTGCGCCGGCATTCTGGTGCTGCGCGACAGCGGCGGCGCCGTGTGCGACGACTTTGCCGTGCTCGCGGGATCGGGCTGCTACAGCCGCTTCAGCGGCTGCGCGACACCGGCCTCGCTCGATGCTGATCTGCGGCAGATGGTGGAAGACGCTTTCCGCCGCCGCAAGCATGATTTCGACGATCACCGCACCGTGCTCTACATCCGCACGGGTTCGGGCCGCGAAGTCGTGGTGCTGTTGCAGGCCGAGCGCGAGCTGTCCGAGACCGACCGCTCGCTGGTCGAGCTGTTCGGCAGCCGCCTGTCCATCGCCTTCGACAATGTCATTCTTTACCAGCAGCTGCAGGTCGCCAACACGCAGCTGGAAGATCGCGTCACCCAGCGCACCCGCGCGCTGATGCAGGCCAATCGCCGGCTCTCCGCCCAGTGGCTGCGGCTGCAGCGCGCCAATGGCTTCAAGAACGAGATTCTCGGCACCGTCGCCCATGACCTGAAGAATCCGCTCGGCGTCATTCTCGGTCGCACCGAAATGCTCACCGAACTGATCGCTGCGGGCTCAGCCAAGGAAGGTATCGCCACCCAGATCGACCATATCCGCGATGCCACCAAGCGCCTGACATCGATGGTGGATCACCTGATCTCCGACGCCATGGCAGATGCTTTCGACATCACCATCCGCCGTGAGCCCGTCGATATTTCCGCGCTGGTGAACGAGGTGGCCGAGGCCAATCGGCCCTCTGCCATCAACAAGCAGCAGCGCGTTGCCGTCTCGACGCCGGGCCATTCCGATCTCACGCTGTGCGACGCTGACCGCATGCGGGAAGCGATCGACAACTTGATCAGCAATGCGATCAAATATTCTCCGATCGGCGGCAAGATCGACATTGTCGTTGATGGCGATTCCGATCACATCCGTATCAGCGTCACTGACGAAGGTGCAGGACTTTCGCCGGAAGATCTCGATCGCCTGTTCGGCCGCTTTCAGCGCCTTTCCGCCAAGCCCACCGGCGGCGAAAGCTCGACCGGCCTCGGCCTCTCCATCGTCAAGCGCATCGTCGACATGCATGGCGGCGAAGTCACCGCCGACAGCGCCGGCCCGGGCCAGGGCGCCAGCTTCGTCATCATGCTCCCGGTGATATCAGAGGCGCAGCCATGAGCACCAGCCCGCATATCATCGTCGTCGATGACGAAGCGCCCGCCCGCGAAATGGTCGGCGATTATCTGAAGATGCACGGCTTCACAGTCACGCTCTGTGACGGCGGCAAGAGCCTGCGCGGCGAGATCGAGACCAAGGTGCCCGATCTCGTGGTGCTCGACCTCAACATGCCCGAGGAAGACGGCCTTTCGATCATCCGCGATCTCAAGAGCCGCATCAATGTGCCGGTCATCATGCTCACCGCGACCGCGAGCCCGATCGATCGCGTGGTCGGCCTCGAACTCGGCGCCGATGACTACATCGCAAAACCATGCGAATTGCGCGAGCTGA
>CALRZK010000054.1:0-10072 GCA_943372615.1 Bradyrhizobium ivorense
CGCCATGGCGATTGCAACACAGCGGGCCACCGCTGTGTTGTGGGACACAACCACCGGGCGGGCACTCGTGCCCGCCATGGTTTGGCAAGACACACGCTATGTCGGTGAGCTTAACAAACTGGCGCCGGTCTGGGATCCGATTCTTGCGAAGCAAGTCGGGCGGGCAGGCGGTGTGCGCTCGCCCTATCTCTGGGCTGCGCGGCATATTCGGGAGACACCGGAGATCGCGAAAGCGTTTGCAGAGAAGCGATTGGGATTCGGTACGGTCGATACCTGGCTGCTGTGGCATCTGACGCGCGATCGCATCTATGTGACGACGCCGACCAATGCGACATCGGCCGGCGCCTATATTCTCGCCGAGCATCGCTATCAACATGATTGGCTCGACGCGCTGGCATTTCCCATAGAGTTGTTGCCGGAACTGCGATCGGACGCGGATGATCTCGGACGAACGAATGCCGATTTGCTCGGGATCGACGTTCCGATTTTGGCGAGCATGGGCGACCAGCATGCCGGGGCCATTGGTCTCGGTTGTCTCGATCGCGGCCAGGCCATGTGCATCCACGGCACCGGCAGCTTCGTAGATCTGATCATCGGACCGGAGCAGCCAGCCAAGGCAGGCTTGTTCGCAGGCACCACGACCATGGTGGCCCGTCGCCGGAACAATCAATCGCAATTTGCCGTGGAGACATTCGCGGCCACCACGGGCTCCGCGCTCGATTGGGTTTGCGAAAAGCTGCGCTGGTTTGACAACGCGACGGAGATCAGCCGCTTCGCAGCCGAGGTTCAGTCGTCCGGCGGCGTCACCTTCATTCCGGCGCTGACCGGTTTGCGGACGCCCGAGATGCAGCCGAATGCACGCGCGTCGCTGACCGGCATTTCGATGGCATCGACCCGGCCAGAAGTCGCCTATGCCATTCTCGAAGGGATCGCGCATTCGGTTGCGAGCTGTCTCGAATCCGATCGTGATGTGTCGGGTGTCGATATTGCGGAGCTGATCGTCGGTGGCGGTCTGTCCGCGAGCGATCCGCTGCTGCAGATGCAGGCCGATCTGATCGGTGTGCCCATCCGCCGCAAGCCGAACACCGCGCGCGCGACGCTGCGGGGCGCAGCCTATCTCGCCGGATCGTCCGGCCTGTTCTGGGATGACATCCCGCGCAGCACGGCTTTCGCCGCCGAGGAACAGGTCTTCGAACCGAAGATGCAGGCAGCGATGCGCGACGAACGTCGTGCGCTCTGGCATGCGCGCATCAAATCCGAACTCGAACACGCCAACGTGTTCGGGGTGCATTAGACGGAATACGAGATGATGAACTTTCTTCCTTCGCTGAAGCCCAATCGCGACCGTGCCGATATGAGCGGCACGGCGCCGCTGAGCTTCGTCCGCAGCGCACATCTGGCAAAGCTTGAGAGCGATCAGTTCGATATTCTCATCATCGGTGGCGGCGTCACCGGCGCTTACGCCGCGCTCGATGCGAGTTTGCGCGGCTTTCGCGTTGCGCTCGTCGAGAAGGATGATTTCGCATCGGGGACGTCGTCAAAATCATCGAAGATGGTGCATGGCGGCTTGCGCTATATCGAGCAGGGTAATCTGGGTCTGGTCCGTCACTCCCTGTTGGAGCGTCAGAGGCTGCGCCGCAATGCGCGCCATCTGGTGCAAAGGCTGCCGTTCCTGTTTCCGATCCTGGAAAAAGACGGTGTCTTCGACAAGCGCATGGCGAAAGCCTTCGAAACCCTGCTCTGGACCTACGATCTCGCCGGTGGCTGGCGTGAAGGCATCCTGCATCAACGCCTCAGCAAGGCCGAGGTGCTGTCGCATTGCCCGACCTTCAAGGACGACGATCTGATCGGCGGCTTGATGTATTTCGACGCCCGCGTCGATGATGCGCGGCTGACGCTGAATCTCGTGCGAACGGCTGCTTATCACGGCGCGGCGGTCGCCAACCATACCAGGGCTGTCGAGATCACCCGCAACAATCATGGCAAGGTCACGGGAGCCGTGGTGCAGGCTGGTGAACGCGAGATCACTGTCCGCGCGACCGCAGTCGTCATGGCAACGGGCGTCTGGCTGCGCGACTGGAGCGGCATCAAAAAGGGCGAGGAGCGCAAGCTCGAGATCCGTCCGGCGAAAGGCGTGCATGTCGCGATTCCCTGGCTGAAGATCCGCAATGACTGCACGGTGACGATCCCCGTTCCTGGTCGCAGCCGCCGTGCGACGGTCACGCGTTGGGGCAATGTCTCCTACCTCGGAACGACCGATGAGGATTATCAGGGCGACCTCGATGACGTGCATTGCACGCGCGAGGAACTCGACTTCCTTCTGGATGGTGCGCGCTCTGCATTGAAGACGGATCTTCGCCCCGAGGATGCCGTTGGCAGCATCGCCGGGTGCCGACCGCTCGTGGCGCCGCCCGGTGGCAAGACGCTTGAAGTGAAGCGCAACCACAAGATCGATATCGCCGATGACGGACTGATCACGATTGTCGGAGGCAAGCTGACGACATCGCGGCATATGGCAGAACAGACCGTCGATGCCGCACAAAAAGTGATTGGAAAAAGCGGCAGGTGCCAGACCAAGAAGGCCTATCTGCTCGGTGCTGCCGGTTATGACGCCCAGGCGATCACCGCCACGGGTGGCATGCAGGCGCATCTCGGCGAGCGCTACGGCACCGAAGCGCGCTTTGTCAGCGACATCCTGCAGGCCGATCCGTCCTCCGCTGCGCCGATTGTCGAGGGCTTGCCACATAGCGAGGCCGAAGTGATCTATGCCGTGCGCCATGAAATGGCGGGCACGGTCGACGATGTGCTGTCGCGCCGCATGCGGGCCCGCATGAATGCGCGCGATGCATCATCGCGTGCCGCCGCGCGCGTCGGGCAGATATTGCAGTCCGAACTCGGGCTGTCCGAACAGGTCATCGCGCAACAGGTGGCGGACTACACTGCCAGCGTTGCGCGCGAGAAATCCATTCTTCTAGGAGCCTAAGAAATGCTGAGCAAAGATGCCATTCGTCGTGGCTACAATCGTGGCCGATATGTCGTCGGTGCACACACGCCTCCGGCCTATGTCGCGCGCGTCAAGGAGACGTCGTCGACGCCGGGCCTGCAGCGCGATCCGGTCGCCGTGGGCGCCGATATCATCGCAGCGCTGCGTGGGGTTGCCGACCATGTGATCACCGAGACGCCCGATGTGGTGGCCTGGACCCGTGACTGGTGGGCGGGATCGATGATGACGGACACGGCCGGCAAGCCGGCAACGCCGAATGCGGTTGTTGTTCGTGTGTCGTCGGTCGAGCAGGTGCAAGGCGTGATGCGCATTGCCAATGCCGCGACAATCCCCGTGACCGTGTCGGCCGGGCGCAGCAATGTCACCGGCGCCGCCTTGCCGGTTCGTGGCGGTATCGTGCTCGACCTCTGCGATCTCAACAAGCTCGTGGGCTTCGATGAACAGAGCCAGATTGTCGAAGTCGAAGCCGGCATGTTCGGCGACGTCTTCGAGGCGACGATCCAGCGTGACTACAAGATGACCATGGGGCACTGGCCGTCGTCCTTCGGCATCAGCACCGTGGGCGGCTGGGTCGCCTGCCGCGGTGCCGGGCAATTGTCGACACGCTATGGCAAGATCGAGGACATGGTGTTCGGCATGGATGTCGTGCTGGCCGACGGGCGCCTGATTACCGTTGGCGGCTATTCGCGTGCGGCAGTCGGCCCGGACTTGTTGCAGCTGTTCATCGGTTCGGAAGGCACGCTGGGCGTCGTCGTCAAGATTCGCTTCAAGCTGCATCAACTGCCCGACTACGGTCGTGCTATTGCTTACAGCTTCAAGACGTTTGCGGTTGGTCTCGAAGCCTGCCGTCAGATCATGCAACGCGGCGCCAACCCGGCTGCGCTGCGTCTCTATGATGAGCTCGAAAGCGGCGTGCAGTTCGGCATGCCCAAGAGCAACGTGCTGCTGGTCGCCGACGAGGGGCCGAAGGACATGGTCGACGCCGTAATGGCGATCAGTGAAAGGGCCTGCGCTGAACTTGGTGACAGGTTGGAAAGCGATGCGATCCTGGAACGCTGGCTCGATACCCGCTACCTCACCGGCAAGAGTGCAGAAGGTTTTACGCCAAGCCCGGGATTTGTGGCCGATACGCTGGAGATGATCGGGCCATGGCGCGATCTCCCGGCAATCTATGATGAGGTCGTGCAGGTCATCAATGCCGTTCCTGGCACGTTGGCCGGATCGGCCCATCAGTCGCATGCTTATGTCGATGGCGCCTGTCTCTATTTCTCTCTGCGCGGCGAGGTCGCGGTCGAAAACCGTCAGAAGTGGTATCGGCAGGCCTGGGATGCAGCCAATGCGGTCATCATCAAGTACAATGCGACATTGAGCCATCATCATGGTGTCGGATTGCTGCGCGCGCCGTACATGGCAGACTCACTGGGATCTGCATTTCCAGTGCTTGAGACGATCAAGGTGGCGCTCGATCCGAAGAACATTCTAAATCCGGGTAAGCTCGGATTGAGTGACAAAGTCGGCGCATAACTTTAGATTGAGGTCATGGACAAATCCCTGGCCTTGCGCCTGACCCGGCACCCTGTGATCGCCACGCTCTATGGCCCCGAGCTCGTCGAGGAATTCCTCGGCGGCGAGGCGGAAATAGCGATCGTGGCGAATTTCGAGCTGCGGAAACTCGGAGCGGTCATCAAGTCGCTTGTCGATGCCAACAAATATCCTGTTGTGAACATCGACAGCGGTGACGGCCTTTCGCAGGACACGGGCGGTGTGGACTATCTCGTCGAGATCGGCGCCAAGGGCGTCGTCTCGACGCGCGTGGCAACGATCCAGCGTGCGAAGAAATCGGGGCTGGTCGCCATCCAGAAAGTATTCGTGACAGACCGTTCGAACTTTCCACGCAGCGTTGCTGCGCTTGGACAGAGCGAGCCCAATCTCGTGCAATTGATGCCGGCGCCGATGCTGTCTTATGTGCCGGCACAGCATCGCAAGGCGATGCCGCCGATCATTGCGTCGGGTTTTGTCTGCGATCGCACGCATGTGCTGGACGCGATCAAGAACGGCGCCGTTGCGGTGTCGACAAGCGATCAAGGTCTTTGGCGGTTGAGCGGAAAGTCGCTTCGCAGCTAGTCGCAAACAACTGCGCGTTGCCGGGGCTGGCAGCCACCGATAGCGCCAGTGGCGGTTTCAGCTATTGCGATGGATGCCGCATTCCGTCTTAGCCTTGCCGCGCCAGCGGCCGGCGCGGGGATCTTCGCCGGGCAGGGTCCGCGACGTGCATGGCATGCAGCCGATCGATGAAAAACCGGATGCGACAAGCGGATGTGGCGGCAGGTTGGCGGCCGCGTAGATCGACTCGATATCTTCCAGCGTCAGTTGTGCGAATGGATTGAATTTGAGTTGATCGCCATCGCGTTCGACAATCGGGATGTCGGCGCGCGTCGCGGCTTGGAAACGTTTCCGCCCGTTGATGGATGCATCGAACGCTGCCATCGCCGCATTAAGTGTTTCTACCTTGCGCAACTGGCAGCAGCCGTCCGGGTCGGAAGACCACAGATCAGCATCGGGATCGCGAAGGGCGAGTGTCGTCGCTTGCGGAAGAACCGATCGCACATCGCGCAGGCGGAGTTGCTCCACCAATGTGTCGCGATACTGCAATGTCTCCGCGAACATCCAGCCAGTATCGATGAAGATCACCGGAATGTTCGGATCGACATCCGCGACGATTTTGAGCAGCGCGCCGGACTGTGTCCCGAAGGATGAGACGACCGCGAGCCTGTCGTGATCGACTGCGTCGAGCGCCGCGCTGATCACCTCAGCGGGCGAGGCATCCTGCAATAGGTCGTTCAGCTGGGTGGCTTGCAGCGTGCGCGCGGCAACAGACATGGCCATCATCAATGAGTTACTTGACTGGAATTAGATTCTATATATCCATGTATAGCGAGTCCATAATAGAAAAATATTCTTCCTTTATGAAATCGTTAGAATGAAATTTCCTCCTCCAATCCCTCGATTCCATGGACGCAATTTCTGCGTGTCCGTCTTTCGTTCGATTTGAGGCGAAAGACCTTGCGGATTTTGCCATGGATTCTTCCGTTCTCGACCGTCCCGCTACTGCCGCTCCCACGATGAGTCATCTCGATGAGCTGGAGGCGCAGAGCATCTACATTCTGCGCGAAGCCTTTGCCCGGCTAAACAAGGTCGCCTTGCTGTGGTCGCTCGGCAAGGACTCCAACGTGATGATCTGGCTGGCGCGAAAAGCCTTCTTCGGCCACATGCCGTTCCCAGCGCTGCATGTGGACACCGGCAAGAAGTTTCCGGAGATGTACGCGTTTCGCGATCGCTACGCGAAAGAGTGGGGGCTCGATCTGCGCATCGAGCACTGCCCGCCGATCGACGCTGTCGATCCGACCCTGCCGCCTGCGGCACGCTCCGCCGCGCGAAAAACCGAAGGGTTGAAGCTCGCACTGGCCACATACGGCTTCGATGGGCTGATCGCCGGCATCCGTCGCGATGAAGAGGCTACGCGCGCCAAGGAGCGTGTGTTTTCGCCGCGTGGTGTCGAAGGCGGCTGGGACGTGCGCGATCAGCCGCCGGAATTCTGGGACCAGTTCAACGCATCGCCGCCGCCGGGCGCGCATCTGCGCGTGCATCCAATCCTGCATTGGACCGAGGCGGATATCTGGGCCTACACCCAGCGCGAAAGCATCCCGATCATCCCGCTCTATCTCGCGCGTGACGGCAAGCGCTATCGCTCGCTTGGCGATGCCGACATCACGCATCCCGTTGCGTCAACAGCGGCGACCATTGCCGAAATCCTGATCGAGCTGGAGGACAGCAAGGTGCCGGAGCGCGCGGGCCGCGCGCTCGATCATGAAACCGAAGATGCATTCGAGCGGCTGCGCGCCGCCGGTTATCTGTAAGAGCAGCATCATGACCCTGTCCGCAGACCTCTCCGCATCCGCTTCGCTTCCCGGGCTACGGCGGCCGCAATTGCGCGTCGTCATTGTCGGCCATGTCGATCACGGCAAATCGACTTTGGTCGGTCGTTTGCTCCACGAGACCGGCAGCCTGCCGGACGGTAAGCTCGACGCGCTCAAGGCTGCCAGCGAGCGCCGCGGCATGCCGTTCGAATGGTCGTTCCTGCTCGATGCGTTGCAGACCGAGCGCGACCAGGGCATCACCATCGACACCACGCAGATCCGCTTTCGCACCAGAAGCCGCGACGTCGTCCTGATCGACGCGCCCGGCCATGCGGAATTCCTGCGCAACATGATCACTGGTGCCGCGCAGGCCGATGGCGCCGTGCTGATCATCGATGCGCTCGAAGGCGTGCGCGACCAGACGCGGCGTCACGGCTATCTGCTGCATCTGCTCGGCGTGAAGCAGGTCGCGGTGGTGGTCAACAAGATGGACAAGGTTGGCTTCGACGAGTCCAGGTTCAATGCGATCCGCGACGAGATCTCGGGGCATCTCACGGGGCTCGGTGTGGCGCCGCTGGCGGTGATTCCGATTTCGGCGCGCGATGGTGACGGTGTTGCAGACTTCACCGCGCGCGCGAGCTGGTATCGCGGGCCGACGGTGATTGCTGCCTTCGAGCAGTTCGAGACCGCGCGTCCGCTCGATGACCGGCCGCTGCGTCTGCCGGTGCAGGCGATCTACAAATTCGATGACCGCCGCATTGTCGCCGGTCGCATCGAGGCCGGGCATCTCACTGTCGGCGACGACATCGTGGTCATGCCGGCCGGCAAGAAGGCTCGGATCAAGTCGATCGAAGGCTGGTCGGTTACCTCGGCGCCGGAAACGATCGCGGCGGGGCACTCGGTCGGCATCACCCTGGATCGCGAGCTATTCATCGAGCGTGGCGACATCATTGCGCATGCGGAAGCGGCGCCGACGAGCGTCAAGCGACTGCGTACGCGGCTGTTCTGGCTGCATGATCAGCCGCTGGCCGCGCGTGCCTCCATCGTGATCAGGATCGGGGCACGGCAAGTCCGGGCGTTGGTCGAGAACATCGAGAAGGCGGTCGATCCCGGCGATCTCGCCGCCACGGCGGGGCAAGCGATCGCATGCAATCATGTCGGCGAAGTCGATCTGGTGCTCGCGCATCCCGTCGCCGCCGATGTCTATGCGGACAGTCCGCCGACGGGGCGGCTGGTGATCGAGGTCGATGGCCGTATCGCTGGCGGTGGCCTCATTCTGTCGGTGCAGGCGGATGAGCGCGTGCAGCCGATCGATATCGTGCCGGTGGCATCCGATCTTGCTGCCAAGGAGCGCGCCGATCGCTTCCATCATCGCGGCGCGGTGGTCTGGTTCACGGGCCTGCCAGGCTCCGGCAAATCCACACTCGCGCTGGCACTGGAGCAGCGCCTGTTTCGCAGCGGCGGCTCGCCGATCCTGCTCGACGGCGACACCATGCGTGCCGGCCTCAATGGCGATCTCGGCTTCGCGCCGGAGGACCGCCGCGAGAATGTGCGTCGCCTGGCCGAGGTCGCCAATCATCTCGCGCAGAATGGCCACATCGCCATCGTCGCGGCGGTATCGCCTTTCCTCAAGGATCGCGCCGAAGCCCGCCGCATCGCACGCGAGAATTTTCGCGAGATCTACGTGTCGACGCCGAGCGATGTCTGCGAAAGTCGCGATCCCAAAGGGCACTATGCCAAAGCGCGTGCCGGCGAGATCCAGGGATTCACGGGTATCACCGGCGACTATCAGGCGCCTGATCAGGTGGAATTGAAGATCGATACGTCAGGTTCTGAGGTGGCTGCATCTGCGGAAGAGATCGAGCGGATGTTGAGGCTCACGGGGATTTTGCTGGAGGAGCAGGCATAAAATGAGGGCCGGCGATTGCTCGCGAGCCCTTCGAAGCACATGGACTTATCATTTGGGAATTGTTGGTAGCGGGAGAGGGACTCGAACCCCCGACCCCAGGATTATGATTCCCGTGCTCTAACCAGCTGAGCTACCCCGCCACAGGGCCGCAACGGCCAAAATGCCGCGTTGCGAACGGGCCGCTTATAAGGACGGGGAGGACTCCCTGTCAAGCAAAGCGACGGCCCAAATCCGCTTTTCCGCCATTCGGTTAGCGGATTTCCCATGAAGCGCGGATTGCAGCGCTCTGCCAAGGGCTTGGCAGAGCGCCGGTGCCGGCTCTAGCCTCCGTCGAACGCCTTTTTCAGGGCGGCCATGTCGAGCTTCACCATACCCATCATCGCGGTCATGGCGCGCTTGGCGCCCTCGCCATTCTCGCTGGCGAGCAGTTCCGTAAAGCCGTTCGGCACCACCTGCCACGGCACGCCCCAGCGGTCATTGATCCAGCCGCAGGCATTCTCCTTGCCGCCATTGCTCAGGATGGCATCCCAGACGCGATCAACCTCGGCCTGGTCTTCGCAATGGATGGTGAAGGACACGGCATTGCTGAAAGCGGCCGGGCTGCCGCCATTAAGGCCGATATAGGTTTGGCCCGCCAGCGTGAAGCCGACCACCAGCACTTGGCCGGCCTTGCCGCCGGGGTAATCGATCGGGGCGCGCTGCACGCGATCGACGGACGAATTCGGCACTAGCGAGCAATAGAAATTTGCCGCCTGTTCGGCCTCGGTCTCGAACCAGATGCAGGGAGAGATTTTTGACATCGTCATGTCCTCCTGTTGTCGAACTCAGGTCGCCATCGCAGCTTCGGCGGCGGCCATGTCCATCCACATCACTTCCCAGATATGACCATCGGGATCTTCATAGCTGCGGCCATACATGAAGCCGAAATCCTGCGTGGGTGTCGGATCAGCCGTGCCGCCGGCACCGACGGCTTTCTTGACGAGGCCATCGACCTCATCGCGGCTGTCGGCGGAGACGCAGATCAGCACCTCGCTCGACGTTTTCGCGTCCACGATTTTCTTCGAGGTGAACTGCTTGTATTTCTCATGCGTCAGCAGCATCGCGTGGATGGTGTCGGAGAACACCATGCAGGCCGCGGCGTCGTCGGAGAATTGCGGATTCTTGGTGGCGCCAACGGCTTCATAGAAGGCGACAGCGCGGGGCAGGTCGGTGACTGGCAGATTCACGAAGATCATCTTGCTC
>CALRZK010000055.1:0-9954 GCA_943372615.1 Bradyrhizobium ivorense
ATCGTCATTCAGAACGACCGCCCGGGCTGGATCGTCAACCTCACCAATGACGGCTGGTTTGGTATCTCCACCGGGCCCTATCAGCATCTGCAGCAGAGCCGGATTCGCGCAATCGAAGAGGGTCTTCCGCTAGTTCGCGCGGCGAACACCGGAATTTCAGTCGTTGTCGATCCCGTCGGCCGCATCGTCGCGCAGCTCGGCCTTGGTATCGAAGGCGTGCTGGACTCCCGCCTGCCTGCGGCGATTCCGCCCACCTTTTACGCGAAGGCCGGCGATCTACCCGCAGCGATTGGTATCGCTTTGGCTGTCATATTAGTGGTGCGGCGGCGGGCAAAGTCCCGCGCCTGATTTAGTATTGTAGTTATTTTAGATAGTTACGACCGACCGTGCCGGTTTTGATATTTCGCACGATGCCTAAGCCTGAAGGCTTTATCAGCTAGCTTTATTAGCTCTGGTTCTCGTTATTTGAGAAATAAACTATCTTTGGGCGCAATTTTTCTACTTAGGAAGATTTACGCGGCTGTTATATAGTCTATTAGGATACCGTCGGCTCGCCAATGATGCCGATCTGCGACGGGCGTCTTCTCTGCTCCGTCTCCCCCAAGTATCGTGATCAGGAGTGTTTGAGATGTCGACGAAAGCGCCCAATCCTGTTGACAAATATGTCGGCAGCCGTGTGCGCATGCGCCGCATTATGCTGGGCATGAGTCAGGAAAAATTGGGCGAAGCGCTCGGACTAACATTCCAGCAAGTCCAGAAATACGAGAAGGGCACCAACCGCGTCGGCGCCAGCCGCCTCCAGCAGATTTCGGAAATCCTGCAGGTGCCGGTCTCCTTCCTGTTCGAAGGCGGTCCCGGTGCCATCGAAACCAGCAACGGCTTCGGCGAAGCCGCCTCGCCGACCTATGTGTCGGACTTCCTCGCGACATCCGAAGGCCTCGCTCTGACCCGCGCCTTCACCCGCATCTCCGATAGCAAACTCCGCCGCAGCATCGTCGACCTGGTCGAACAGATCGCCGCCCGCGAAGTGACGGAAACGAACTGAGCTTGTAGGGTGGGCAAAGACGCGTAGCGTCGTGCCCACCTTCGAGTGTCGTGCATGCGATGGTGGGCACGCTTCGCTTTGCCCACCCTACATTCTCTCGTCATCATGGCCGGTATTCGTCATTGCCCCGATAGCGCTACGCGCATTTCGGCGCTATCACCCCGCCATGACGACTGACGACACCATCGACGACGAATCCAAGCGCTATACCGGTTCCTTCTTCGGACGCCGCAAGGGCCACAAGCTGCGCGACCATCAGGCCGGCCTGATGGCCGAGCTGCTGCCGGCGCTGACCGTGGACATCACGCAGCCCGCGCCTGCCGACCTACGCAGCCTGTTCGACGCTGGGATCGAGGCTGTGCGCCTCGAGATCGGCTTCGGCGGCGGCGAGCATCTCATCGCCGAAGCGCTGGCGCATCCGCAGATCGGCTTCATCGGCTGCGAGCCCTATATCAACGGCATGGCCAAGATCCTGGTGCAGATCGAGGCACAGAACATCCGCAATATTCGCCTCGTCGCTGGCGATGCCGCGGAGCTGTTGAACTGGGCGCCGGCGCAATCGCTGAAGCGTATCGACCTGATCCATCCCGATCCCTGGCCGAAGAAGCGACACTGGAAGCGCCGCTTTGTGCAGGACAAGACGCTGAACGAGATGACGCGCGTGCTGGTGCCGCAGGGCGAGTTTCGTTTCGTCTGCGATATCGAAAGCTATGTGGCGTGGACGCTGTGGCACGTCACGCGGTCACCGGCCTTTGTGTGGCTGGCCGAACGCGCCGATGACTGGCGCCTGCCATGGCCGAACTACACGATGACGCGATATGGCAGGAAAGCTACGCGCGAGGGGCGCAAGGCGAGCTATCTGATGTTTCGGTTGAAGTAACGAAACGCCGCCCCGTAGGATGGGTTGAGCGTAGCGAAAACCCATCACCTCCAGCGCAGGTCTTGATGGGTTTTCGCGAAGGCGCTCAACCCATCCTACGCAGTCGCAATGACGAGATCACAGCATATTCGGCAGCACGCGATCCGGCGGCTTGTGTGCGTCGAGGAAGGTGCGGATGTTGATGATCACCTTCTCGCCCATCTCGACACGGCCTTCCACCGTGGCCGAGCCCATATGTGGCAGCAGCAGCACTTTGCCGGCCTTGGCGAGACGCACCAGCTTCGGATTCACCGCAGGCTCATGCTCGAACACGTCGAGCGCGGCGCCGGCGATGTCGCCCGCTTCGATCAGCTTGGTCAGCGTCTCTTCGTCGATCACCTCGCCGCGCGCGGTGTTGACGATATAGGCATCCTTGCGGATCAGCTTGAGACGACGCGCTGACAACAGGTGGAACGTGGCCGGCGTGTGCGGGCAGTTCACCGAAATGATATCCATCCGCGCCAGCATCTGGTCGAGCGAATCCCAATAGGTGGCGCCAAGCTCGTCGGCGATCACGGGCGCGACCGGCTTGCGGTTGTGATAGTGGATCTGCAGCCCGAATGCCTTTGCACGACGCGCAACGGCCTGGCCGATGCGGCCCATGCCGATGATGCCGAGGCGCTTGCCACCGAGCCGCTTGCCGAGCATCCAGGTCGGCGACCAACCCTGCCAGTCCTCGCGGCCCTCGGTGAGGATCGCAGCGCCCTCGATGAGGCGGCGCGGCACGGCGAGGATCAGCGACATGGTCATGTCGGCCGTGTCCTCGGTCAGCACTTTTGGCGTGTTGGTGACGGTGATGCCCTTCGCCTGCGCCGCGGCGACGTCGATATTGTCGACGCCATTGCCGAAATTGGCGATCAGCTTGATCTTGCAGTCGGGCTGGTCGAGCAGGTCCTTGGTGATCTCGTCGGTGACGGTGGGAACCAGCACATCGGCGGTGCGGATCGCTTCGGCGAGCTGCTCCTGCGTCATCGGCACATCGTCGACATTGAGGCGCGCGTCGAACAATTCGCGCATCCGCGTCTCGATGGACTCCGGCAGACGGCGGGTGACGACAACGAGGGGCTTTTTCTTGACCGTCATATCCTGCTCACTCGCCCCTTCTTCGCTCGCCCGTTCAGTCCGCATTAACCCGGTTGATCGAAACTCCGGCAGCCGCGCAAATGCACCGTTTCCTCGGGTTCCCCGACACTTAACCGGGTGTTTTGGGGCCTTGGTCCTCTCTATCAGAGAACCGGGCCGAAACAAGAACCTGCGGGCGAGCGTGCAATGCGACAAACATGGAATGGGGCGAGGTTGGGTTAATGACGGCGGGGCGTTTTGCGTATGCGGGTTTGATGGTGGCGCTCATTGTCGCGGTACTCGATCCGGCCCTCGCCGCCAGCAACGTCCCGCTCGGCGCCAGCGGCCTGCCGGTGCCGCGCTATGTCAGCCTGAAATCCGACCATGTGAATGTCCGCGCCGGCCCGACCAAGGATAACGACGTCGCCTGGGTCTATACCAAGGCCGGCCTGCCCGTGGAGATCACCGCCGAATACGAGAACTGGCGCCGCATCCGCGATTCCGAAGGCGCCGAGGGCTGGGTCTATCACTCGCTGCTGTCCGGCCGCCGCTCGGCTGTCGTGACCATGAAGCAGAAGGACGAGCTGGCCGCGATCTATGACGATCCGAACCCGCAAAGCGCCGTCGCCGCCCGCCTGCAGGCCGGTGTCGTGGCGCAGGTGAAGCGCTGCAAGGACGGCTGGTGCCGCGTCATCGGCACCGGCTTCGACGGCTGGATCGAGCAGCAGCGCTTGTGGGGCGTCTATGCCGACGAGAAGGTCAACTGACCGCATGCGCAGCGGCCTTCTGGCCCTGGCATTCGCGCTGCTGCCACAACGCGCTCTCGCGCAGTCGGCCACCGAAACGTGCCTCGCCGTCGGACAGCGCCTGACCGACGCTGCACCGCTCGCCCGCACTGCCGCACAGCTCCAGACCAATGGGCCCCTGCGCATTGTCGCGATCGGCTCATCATCGACGCGCGGCCTGTGGCAGACAGATCCTGCGTTCACTTATCCGGGCATGCTGAGATCCGAGCTGGAGCGGCTGAAGCCGGGCCTGCAGGTATCGATCACCAATAGCGGGCGCAACGCCGACACCATCCCCGGCAATGTCGCGCGCTTCGAACGCGACGTGTTCGCACACAAGCCCGATATCGTGATCTGGCAGATCGGCACCAATGACGTGACCTGGCTGCAGAGCAGCGACAGCCTCACCGGCAAGATCATCGAAGGCATCCGGCAATTGAAAGCCAAAGGCGCCGACGTGGTGCTGATGGACCAGCAATATGCGCCTGTGATCCTGGCATCGAACTACACGAAGATGCAGACGAGCATTATCGAGGCGGCGAAGCAGGAAAACGTGCCGCTGTTCTCACGCTTCGACCTGATGCGCCGCGCTGTGGACAGCGGATTGCCGATGACGGCACTGACCACATGGGACGGCTTGCATAGCTCTGCCGATGGCTATGCCTGCACCGGCCGCGCATTGGCGCGTGCGATCGTAGCGGCAACGCCTGCCCCTCAAACGCAAACTGCGCCAGCGAAACGCCAGCGCAGCAAATAGTGCAGTGATGTCGAAGGCCGGGCGCAGCGCGCCCGTGCAGCCTTAGCGCTTCTTGCGCAGGCGAACGACCATGTCGATGCGGCTGACTTCAAAGCCTTCCGGAACGTCCGGCATCTTGGTCAGGACGAGGCTCTGGTTCGGGATATCGACCAGCTCGTGATTGTTCTCGAAGTAGTAGTGGTGATGCGTGGTCACGTTGGTATCGAAATAGGTCTTCGTACCATCGACGCTGACCTGGCGGAGCAGGCCGGAATCCGTCAGCTGGTTCAGCGTATTGTAGACGGTCGCCAGCGACACCGGCACCTTGGCCAGGGTGGCTTCCTCATAGAGCATTTCCGCGGTGAGATGGCGGGCGCCCTTGCCGAACAGCAGCCAGCCCAGCGCCATGCGCTGGCGGGTGGGACGCAGGCCGACCGATTGCAGCATCTCGTTGACGTCATGCCACGGGCAACCAGTCAGGGCCGGCTGGCGGCCATGATTGATTTCGGCAACCGCGGTTGCGTCGTCCATCGTCGAAATGCTGTCGCTCATATCCACGTCGATAATCCCATCACTTCCACGCAATTCTACTCGGAAATTCCTCAATAATATAAAATCGATGGGCTCCAGATGCAAGATTTTCGCAACTAGGCGCTCTGGCCTGGGGAACCGTGCACCGCAGCACAAAGGTCAAACCCAAATATGCCGTTAAAAGCGGGTGATACGCCGCTTTGCCGCCTTATGAGCGTATGATAGAGAGCCCCGAGCCGGGACAGGTTCCCGCGTCATTTGGAACAATTCTATATGGGCTTTCTTGGTTAAAGTCAGCCCTCAGACCGCAATGGACCCAGAAAGCCCGGTATGCTTCAGGATAAAAAGAACAGCTACGCCTATGAAGATCTGCTGGCTTGTGGCCGCGGCGAGCTGTTTGGACCGGGCAATGCGCAGCTGCCGCTGCCGCCGATGCTGATGTTCGACCGCATCACCACCATCACTGAAGATGGCGGCGAATACGGCAAGGGCTTCATTCAGGCCGAACTCGACGTCAATCCGGACCTCTGGTTCTTCGCCTGCCACTTCAAGAACGATCCGGTGATGCCGGGCTGCCTCGGCCTCGACGCCATGTGGCAGATGGTCGGCTTCTTTCTCGGCTGGTCGGGCGGTATTGGTCCCGGACGCGCGCTCGGCCTCGGCGACCTCAAATTTTCCGGTCAGGTTCTGACCAACGTCAAGAAGGTCGTCTATACGATCGACGTGAAGCGCGTGATGCGTTCGAAATTGTGGCTCGGCATTGCCGATGGCTCGCTTTCCGCCGATGGCGAGATTATCTATCGGGCAAAGGATTTGAAGGTCGGCCTGTTCAAGCAGGATGCCACCGCAACGCAGCCGGCCGTTTAAGCGCCACTGCATTCAACGGCGGTCTCCGAGGGGGCGACCGCCAGGTCCACAACAACGTTAGTTAAAGGGCGAGACGATCATGAGACGGGTTGTCGTCACCGGGATGGGCATTGTTTCATCCATTGGAAACAACACTCAGGAAGTGCTTGCGAGCCTTTATGAGGCCAAGTCCGGCATCACACGCGCCGAGAAACACGCCGAGCTGGGTTTCCGCTCGCAGGTGCAGGGCGCGCCGACCATCAATCCCGCCGACGTGGTCGATCGCCGCGCGATGCGCTTCCTCGGTGAAGGCGCCGCGTGGAATCACATCGCCATGGAGCAGGCGATCCAGGACTCCGGCCTGTCGCCCGAAGAAGTGTCCAACGAACGCACCGGCATCATCATGGGCTCCGGTGGCCCGTCGGCCCGCACCATTGTCGATAGCGCCGATATCACCCGCAGCAAGGGCCCGAAGCGCGTCGGTCCGTTTGCCGTGCCGAAGGCGATGTCGTCGACCGCATCGGCCACGCTCGCGACCTGGTTCAAGATCAAGGGCGTGAACTATTCGATCTCCTCGGCCTGCGCGACCTCGAATCACTGCATCGGCAACGCCTATGAGATGATCCAGTGGGGCAAGCAGGACGTCGTGTTCGCCGGCGGCTGCGAAGAACTCGACTGGTCGCTGTCGGTGCTGTTCGACGCCATGGGCGCCATGTCGTCGAAGTACAACGATACGCCGGCCACCGCTTCGCGCCCCTATGACGTCAATCGCGACGGTTTCGTCATCGCCGGCGGCGCTGGCGTGCTGGTGATCGAAGAGCTCGAACACGCCAAGGCGCGCGGCGCCAAGATTTACGGCGAGATCATCGGCTACGGCGCAACGTCGGACGGCTACGACATGGTCGCGCCGTCGGGTGAAGGCGCCGAGCGCTGCATGAAGATGGCGCTGGCCACCACCGGCGGCATCAAGATCGACTACATCAACCCGCATGCGACTTCGACACCGGCTGGCGATCCGCCGGAAATGCAGGCGATCCGCAACGTGTTCGGCGTCGGTGACAAGTGCCCGCCGATCTCGGCCACCAAGGCGCTCACCGGCCATTCGCTCGGCGCCACCGGCGTGCAGGAAGCGATCTATTCGCTGCTGATGATGCAGAACGGGTTTATCTGCGAGAGCGCGAACATCACCGAACTCGATCCGGTGTTCGCCGACATGCCGATCGTGCGCAAGCGCATCGACAATGTGAAGCTCGGTGCGGTGCTGTCGAACTCGTTCGGGTTTGGCGGCACGAATGCGACGCTGGTGTTCAAGCGGATGGATGCGTAACTAAACTCCGGCCCGTAGGATGGGTTGAGCAAAGGCGCGAAGCGCCGGAGCGACAACCCATCACAGCGGGCTCCAGCGCTTGTTGTGATGGGTTGTCGCTTCGCTCAACCCATCCTACGACCGCGGCGCTTGTCGCCTCTACTCCCCATTCCACCCACATGCCCGCATCCGCTCCTGCAGATGCGGCGGCACAGGTGCTGTCACCCGGACCGGATCCTTGTTTTTCGAGATCGGGATCACGATCTCCCGCGCATGCAGATGCAGCGTCGGCTCGCCAAATCTTGGCCCATTGCCATAGATATTGTCGCCGACAATCGGATAACCCGAGGCCGACGTATGCACGCGGAGCTGATGCGTGCGCCCCGTCACCGGCTCCAGCGCCAGCCACGCCATGCCGCCACCGCGGCCGAGCACCTTAAAATTCGAAACCGACGGCAGCCCTTCCGGATCCGGCTTCATCCACCAGCCGCGTTCGGCATTGAGTCGCCCCAGCGCCATATCGATGACGCCAGTATCGGCCTCTGGCCCACCTTCCACCACCGCCCAATAGGTTTTTGAAATCCGGCTGTGCTTGAACAGCAGCCCCAGCGAGGCCGTCGCCTTGCGATGGCGGCCCAGCACCAGGCAACCCGACGTATCGCGATCCAGCCGATGCGCCAGAACGGGCGCGCGTGGCAGCCCGTATTGCAGGAACTTGAAGGAGTTCTCCAAATTCGGCCCACCTTTGGGGCCACGATGCACGGGCAAACCGGCCGGCTTGTCGATCACCAGCATCAAGCCGTCCCGGTGCAGCACCCGCGACAGGATCTGGGCTTCGGTCAGGTCTCCGACCAGCGCCGGCTCGACCACCGCGACCGGCAGGGCATCGACGTCACTTTCTTCGCTGTTACTTTGATTCATGGCGCGAAACGGCTAACACACCCCCGACATGAGTGACACTCCCGAAACGCCAAAAGCGAGCTGGTGGCGACGGCTCTCCGACGGCCTGAAACGCACCTCGAGCTCGATCGGCTCGGCGGTCGCCGATCTCGTGACCAAGCGCAAGCTCGACCGCGCGATGCTCGAGGATATCGAGGACGTGCTGCTGCGCGCCGATCTCGGCAGCGAAGTTGCAGCCCGGATCGCCAAGGCCGTCGGCCAGGGCCGCTTCGACAAGGCGATCTCTGCCGATGAGGTGAAGGCTGTGGTCGCCACCGAGGTAGAGAAGGTGCTGGCGCCCGTCGCCCAGCCGCTCGTCATTGACACCGCGCACAAGCCCTTTGTGCTGCTCGTGGTCGGCGTCAACGGCTCCGGCAAGACCACCACCATCGGCAAGCTGGCGTCAAAACTCACCGCCGAAGGCCGCAGCGTGATGCTCGCCGCCGGCGACACGTTTCGCGCTGCCGCCATCGAGCAGCTGAAGGTCTGGGGCGATCGCAACAAGGTGCCGGTGATCGCCGGTGCGCAAGGCTCGGATTCGGCGAGCCTCGCTTTCTCCGCCGTGACCGCAGCACGTGACGACAATCGCGATGTGCTGCTGATCGACACCGCCGGCCGCTTGCAGAACAAGGCCGAGCTGATGAACGAGCTCGAAAAGGTCGTACGCGTCATCAAGAAAGTGGACGCATCAGCGCCGCATGCGGTGCTACTGGTGCTCGATGCCACGGTGGGACAAAACGCGCTGTCGCAGGTCGAGGCATTTCATCGTACGGCTGGCGTCACCGGTCTCGTGATGACCAAGCTCGACGGCACCGCCCGCGGCGGCATCCTCGTGGCGCTGTCGGAGAAATACAAACTGCCGGTGCATTTCATCGGCGTCGGCGAAGGCATCGACGATCTCGCGCCATTCACGGCCAGCGATTTCGCCAAGGCCGTTGCAGGAATCGAAAGCTGAAGACCATGAGCGGCGACATCATCGACAAGAAGCAACCGCATCCGCTGTTCAAGCTCGCCACCGAGCTTGGGCCGTTGATCATCTTCTTCGTGGCGAATTCCAAATTCGGCCTGTTCGCCGCCACCGGCGCTTTCATGGTGGCGATCGTCGTTGCCATGATCGCCTCCTATGTTGTCGTGAAGCATGTGCCGATCATGGCCATCGTGACGGCCTTCGTGGTGCTGGTATTCGGCGGGCTGACGCTATGGCTGCATGACGAGACCTTCATCAAGGTGAAGCCGACCATCATCTATGGCCTGTTCGCCGTGGTGCTTGGCGGCGGCCTGCTGTTCGGCCGCTCCTTCATCGCCATCATGTTCGACCAGGTATTCAACCTGACGCCGGAAGGCTGGCGCGCGCTGACGCTGCGCTGGACACTGTTCTTCGCCGCGATGGCGGTGATCAATGAAGCGATCTGGCGCACCCAGACGACTGACTTCTGGGTGACTTTCAAGGCTTTTGGCGTGATCCCGCTGACCATGGCTTTTGCCGTGGCGCAGATGCCGCTGATCAAGCGCTACAGCATCGAACCGGCCACGCTCGCCGAGAGCGAGCGCGACGCTGGCGACGTGACGAAGTAGCTTTTTCTAACCTCTCCCCGCTTGCGGGGAGAGGCCGCCTGTAACATGCGAAGCATGTGGAAGGCGGGTGAGGGGGCTCTCCGCCCACTCCGAGCAAGCGGAGAGCCCCCTCATCCGACCCGGCTACGCTGCGCTTCGCCGGGCCACCTTCTCCCCGCAAGCGGGGAGAAGGCAGGAGCGCTGCGATGAGTAACTACACATCCGTTGCGG
>CALRZK010000056.1:0-9920 GCA_943372615.1 Bradyrhizobium ivorense
GCTGGCCAACCACATCGAGCCCGCCTTCGGTGGTGAGCTCTTCGCGGCGCTCCGGCACAAGACACACCGCATGCGGCTGTACGCCGAGCGCGATGCGCACCATGTCGGGTGTCGCTGCCATCTCAAAGTTCAGCGGTTTTGAAATCTCGGCCTTCAGCCGCTCCATATCGGCATCGCGAATATGGCGGCGATCTTCGCGCAGATGCGCGGTGATACCGTCGGCGCCGGCAGCAATGGCTTCGAGCGCCGCACGCACGGGATCCGGGTGTTTGCCACCGCGCGCATTACGGAGGGTTGCGACGTGATCGATATTGACGCCAAGGCGCAGAGACGAGGACGGCATGTCAGGCTTTCGCAAGCGGGTGTCGAAGGCCTCTTCTAGCAATACGACGCCGTCGTGGCGAGGTGTGGGCCGCCATGCATGGCGGCTATAGCAGCCCCAATTCGCGCAGCTCGCGGCGCATCGGCTCGGGCATCGCCTCGATGCTGGCCGCAGCCTTGCCGAGATCAGGCGGCGCGTCCTTGTCGGTGAGATATCGCCAGCCCTGGAATGGGCGCAGCGGGCGCGGCGCCACCATCACCGGCTTCGGCTCCATGATCAGCCGACAGCGATTGATCCCCTCGCCGTCACGAAACGGCTCGATGGCCATAATGCGCTCGCGCAGCGCGATCTCGCCGCGGATCACCCAATAGAGCGAGCCGCCGTCGAGGATCTCGACATCGCGCTTCGGTACCATGCGGGTGATGTGGATATGCTGCTGCTTCTCGCCGCGCGCCTTGGCGGCGCGCATACGCTCGGCGAGGTAGCTCTTGAAATCGGCGATGGACTCGCAGCCGACGGCGAGTTTGACGATATGAAGGGGCATAGGCTCAGTTATCCGCCTGCGGTGCTCCCGGCGCAAGCTGGACGGGCGCCGCCGGAGCAGCCGCCTGTGGACGAGGCGGTGCCGGAGCCGCCTCTTTCGGCGCCGCCTGCTTTTTCGCAGCCGGACGCGGCACGGGTTTGGCATCCGCAGCGGGAGCTCTGACCGGGGTATCGGTCATGATCGAAATCGGCGGTATCGACGAGGACGACGGGAATTCCGCATTGGTCGGCTTGCCCGTGGGCAGCGATGGCGGCAGGCCGGCCAGCGAGGCAACGCCCGGAACCGTTGTTGCTGCAGCAGCCGCCGGCGGCGCGGTCCAGGCCGGCGCGTAGCGCGTGATCAATCCCTCATAGACGCGCTCCTGCATATTGGACGCGACCTGCTTGTAATCGGGAATCGACGGATAGGCGAAGCACGCCTCGGGCCTGCAACGATCACGCGATTGCAGGACATAGGCGATAAAGCCGTAGCGATCGCGCTCGACCGCGCTGCGCAGTGTGGCGAGATCCGGCGGTGCCACCCTGTTCGCGTTTCCGACATCACCATAGGACGTCAGCCGGTCCACCAGAGCAGCGCTTGCCGAAACGGCAGCGGCAACCGTATCCGGCGAGCCGAACAGCGATTTCTCGCAAGCCGCGAGCACCATCTCGCCGGCGAGTTCCTCGAGACAGGACAGTACGGGCAGCGCTGCGGCGAGTTGCGGAGCAGCAGGTGCTGGCGACGCTGCAGCCGCCTTCTGCGCAGGCTCGGCGCCGCGCAGAAGCGTCGATGCGGCGACGCCGATCGCCAGCAACGCAATCACGGTCAGCGCGCCGTTCGCCACAGACTTTTCTGCGCGCAACAGCGCCACCAGCACGATCAGGCCGAACAGCGCAGCGACGCCGAGCGCCAGCCACATCGGCCAAGTGGCCGAGCGCAGGAGTTGATCGAGCGAAGTCGCCCAGGCCGCATTCATTCAGAAAGTCCCCACGGAGATAGTCAGCAGATGCGGCTGCCATGCACCCGCAATATGCTGTTGTTATGGCGACGATATTCGCCAGAACAAGAGCGGATCGCAGCCTGCGCGATCACTCTTGCTCGAAGCGAGGGATCAGGAGCGTTTCGGCAAGCCCCTCCTCCGTCCATTGCCGGAACGCCGGATTCGCCTGCATGGTGTCCATGTAAGCGCGCGCCGCGGGCGAGACCTCGATGGCGTAAATGCGGAAGCGATGCACGACCGGCGCGAACATCGCATCCACCGCGCTGAAGGCGCCGAACAGATACGGACCGGCCGCGCCATAGCGTGCGCGGCAATCCGACCAGATCTCGTCGATGCGCGCGATATTGGCCTTGGCATCGTCCGACAGCGCCTTCGCCTTCACCGGTCGGTGCAGATTCATGCCACATTCGTTTCGCAGCGGCATGAAGCCCGAATGCATTTCGGCCGAGACCGCACGCGCATGAGCCCGCTGAGCCCGGTCCTGCGGCCACAGTTTCGCGTCGGGAAAACGCTCATTGGCATATTCGATGATGGCGAGAGAATCCCACACGGTGACGTCTCCATCGACCAGCGCCGGCACCTTCCCGGACGGCGTGACATCGAGAATGCGCTGTTTGTCGGCGGCACCGGTATAGAGCGGGATCACAACTTCCTCGAACGGGATGCCGGCGCCTTTCAGGGCAACCCATGGGCGCATCGACCACGAGGAATAATTCTTGTTACCGATCACCAGTTTCAAAGCCATCACCTGCTCCCTGCAAGGCGTGCAAAATGGCACGCGCGCGGCAGCGCTGCAATCAGGTTGGGCAAGACCGACCGTTGCCGCCCGCGAGACGAAATGGCAGAACGGCAGCATAGGACAATGGGTGCTGTATGCCGAACTATACCTGGATCGACGCTTTCGCTTTGGGCTTCTTCATTCTCGAATGGGCCGCCTATGCGATCACGCTCGAGCACAGCAAATATGGCCGCAACAGCCTGTCGGCGCGTATGCATGCCTATCGCGAAGTGTGGATGCGCCGAATGCTGGCGCGCGAGGCCCGGATCGTCGATACGCACATCCTGACCTCGCTGCAGAACGGCACTGCCTGGTTTGCCTCCACGACCCTGATCGCCATCGGCGGCGCACTGGCACTCTTGCGCGCCACCAATGAAGTGATGCCGATCATGGCCAATCTGCCGATCGGCTTCAACTCGTCGGCGGGGCTGTGGGAGGTGAAGTGCTTCGGCCTGATCCTGATCTTCGTCTATGCGTTCTTCAAATTCGCCTGGGCCTATCGGCTGTTCAATTATGTGGCGATCCTGTTCGGTGCGATGCCATTCGCGGCGGACCGCCACACGCCGGAAGCGGAAGCCCATGTGGTACGTACCACGCAGATGTTCGGCGCCGCCGCGCGCCATTTCAACCGCGGCCAACGCGCCTTCTTCTTCGCTCTCGGCTATCTCGGCTGGTTCGTGAGTCCGTGGGTGTTCATCGTCTCCACCGCTGCCGTGGTGATCGTGACCTGGCGGCGGCAGTTTGCCTCAAACGCCTGGCGCGCCATGGGCGAAGATATCGAGGCCGTGAAAAGGACGTTGGCAGAAGAGAAAGCTAAGTCCCGAAATCCTGCGGCGTGAACGGCAGGTCGAGCACTTTCCATTCGTTGTATTTGTCAGCCGGCAGCATCGAATAGGGCTGACAGGCTTCCAGTCCCTGCTTGGCGGCCTGCAGCAGCAAAGCCGCCTTGGCCGGACGCCGCACCTCGATCACCGTGGGCTCTGCGACAAGGCGCCCATCGGGAGAAAGCTGCGCCCGCAGCTTCACCATGGCGTCGTCACTACGCGCCACATTGGCCGGTAGCTTCAGGCACGTCTTGAGGTGGCGATGAAACGCCGCGATGTCGGTCTTGGCGACATCCGCCTGCTCCGATGCCGGCGCGCCGCCGAAGCCGGGCAGACCGAGCATGACGCCGTATTTCACCGTGATATCGGGATCGGGCTGCGGCGGCGCTGGCTCTGCTTCGGGAGATGGCGATTGCGGCTGCAGGGCGGCTTGTTGCTGCGGAGGCGATGATTGCTGCGAGGATTGCGCAGGCGGCGGTGCAGCCGGTGACGGCGGCTGGGCCTGTTGTTGTGCCTGCGGCGGCTGGGTCGCGGGTTGCTGCGCCGATGTGGTCTTCTGCGGCTGCGCGGCTTTCTCTGGCTCGGACTTCCGTGGCGACGATTGCGGTTTAGCCGCCGCCGCGGAAGGCGTCTGCTGCTCTTCGAGCGTTGGCCGCGTGGTCAGGTCGGGCAAACGGAAATCGGGCTTTTCGGGCTCCGGCTTCTTTTCCGGCTCGGCCTCGGGCTTGGCCTCCTCCGCCTTCTTTTCGGCCTCGGCCAATTCTTGCGGTGTCACCAGATCGACGCTGACATTGTCCTCATGATGCTCCATCGGCTTTGCATCGGCGAAATATACCCCCGCTGCCAGGGCCATATGGCCCAGCACCGAGACGGCGATCGCTGCGCGAATGAGGTGCCGAGGTTCCATGAATTCTAAAAATGCGGACTCGAAGTGTATTTGCACGCCAGTGGTGCGATATTAGCGCCGCCCCCTGCTCTGCGCCATGTCTCCCATGTCACAGCTTGCGTCCGGATGTCTGATCGGTCATGGCAGTGCATGGCCAAATCCGAATCCAAAGCTCCAAAGAAATCCACCGTCACGCCGTCCAAGGCAGATCCGAAGGCTGCTCCAAAGCCGGCGAAACCCAAATCCCAGCCGCTCGACGAGCGCATCCTGGCCATTCTCGGCCGCGATCCCGCCAAAAGCCTGAGCGCGCCGGAGATTGCGCATCTGATCGAACCCGAAGGCGATTGGCATGCTCACCTGACACCGATCCGCAGCGCCGCCGTTAAACTCATGTTGGGCGGCCAGCTGGTGATCTATCGGAAGGGCAAGCCCGTGGAAGACCCGGAGGATTTCCGCGGTGTCTATCGGCTCGGGCTGCCGAAGGACGATACCGAGTAAATCGCTAGGGCTTCTTCGGTCCCGGCAGCAATTCGCTGGTCCGCCCGGCGAGCCGGTAGCTCACGAGGCCGACCCATTCATGCATGGCGTTATCGGCACGCGTGAGGCCATCGGCGGCGTCATCGAAGGTCACGCTGGCATCGATCCAGCCGCGGGTGCGCCAGTCGACCGGATAGGCCTCGACGTCGAAGCCCGCTTTGCGAAAGACACCGATCGAGCGCGGCATGTGCCACGCAGAGGTGACAAGCAGCCAGCGCTCGCCGGGCTTCGGATTGACGAGGCGCTTGGTGAACGTGGCGTTCTCAACCGTGTTGCGGCTGTCGGTCTCGAGCACGATCCGATCCGGCGCAATACCGAAGCGTCGCAGCACATCGCCGGCCACCGGCGCTTCGGACAATCCCTGCTCGACCACACTGCTGGCACCGCCGGTGAACACGATCTTTGCCTGCGGATAGCGACGCGCCAGCTCCAGCATCGCCATGACGCGCTCGCCTGCCGCGTTGAGCTCCAGCGAATTGCGGGCCGCGGTGGAATCGGGGTCGATGGCTCCGCCGAGTACGACGATCCCGTCAGGCGCCCGGCCGTCGTCCTGCCATTTCGGGAAGCGCTCGGTGAGCGACAGCAACAGCACATTGCTCAGCGGCGAGTAGCCGAGCACGAGATAGATCAGCACACCGAAACTGACCAGCCACGTACCGATCCGGTGCCGATTGAACATCACAAGTACAAGGCCGGCCACGCACAGCAAGGCAATGATGTTCGATGGCTGCGTGAAGAAGCCGAGAAACTTGGAAGCATAAAAAAACATCATCAATCCGCTGGCGGGCTTAAAGCATAGAAATGGCCGATCCCATCTGCGGGATCAATGAGGCAAATGCGCGTTCACAAGGGTACGCCGCGATATCAGTCCCATTTCGGCGCAAAGCCGTAGTCGGTCAGGCGGCCGTCGGCCCGCCCAAGCGCCGAGATGACGCTCATCTCTTCTTCCGAAAGCGTGAAGTCGAATACGTCGATATTCTCCGACAGCCGCTCGACCTTCGCCGTGCGCGGGATCGCGACGGCGCCCTGCTGCACCAGCCAGCGTAGGCAGACCTGCGCCGCGCTTTTGCCGTGCGCATTGCCGATTGCAGCGAGCGTCTCGTCGCCGCGCACATTTCCTTTCGCGATCGGGCTGTAGGCGACCAACGCGAGGCCATTGTCCCTGCAGGCAGCGCGCACCTTCGATTGATCCAGATACGGATGATACTCGACCTGATCGCAGACCAGTGGCTCCGGGCATGCTGCAACTGCCTGCTCGATCAGCGCCACAGTAAAATTCGAGACGCCGATATGCCGCGTCAGCCCCATGAGCTTGGCATGGGCGAGCGCACCGAGCGTTTCCTCCAGCGGCACATGCGAATTCGGCCAATGCAGCAGCAGCAGATCGACCTCGGTCATGCGCAGCCGTGTCAGGCTTTCCTTCACCGAGCGTTCGAGATTGTGTGGCGCGAAATGCGTGGTCCAGATTTTTGTGGTGACGAAGATCTCGTCGCGAGGAACATGCGATGCGCGGATGCCCTCGCCCACATCACGCTCGTTCTCATAGGCCTGTGCGGTGTCGATATGGCGATAGCCGAGCTTGATGGCCTGCTCGATCACCCGCGCGCAGGTGCGACCACGTAATTCCCAGGTGCCGAGCCCGATCGCCGGGATGCGAGCGCCATTTGCTTCCACGACCTGCACGTTGTCCTCCTGTCGAAGGAGACGAATGACGCACCCGCAGAGTTGATCAGACCTCGGCAGGCGCCAGCGCGGCGAACACAGTCTCCGGCGCATGGGCGATCACGGCGAGCAGCGCACGTGCCGGACCGCGCGGCGAGCGCTTGCCCTGCTCCCAGTTACGGATGGTCTCGACGGGCACGCCGAGACGGGCTGCAAATTCGATTTGGGTCAGCTGCGCGCGGCGGCGCAGGTCGCGCACTTCCGGCTCGGTTGCGCGGCTTTCGATCTGCTCCGGCGCAACAGGCATCACCGGCGCCAGGGGCACCTCGTCCCCGTCCCGCAATTCCACGATCCGTCCGTCAGCCTTCAATCGCAAGCGCATGTTCGACCTCTTCGCGAGCGCGATGGTCGGGCAATACCGTTAAGGAGCGATGAAGAGCTGTTACTTCAGCCCGAACCACAGCGTCGCGATGCCGAGGAAGGCGAAGAAGCCAACGACGTCGGTGACGGTGGTCACAAAGGTACCAGACGCCACCGCCGGATCGGCCTTCACCCGGTCCAGCGCCATCGGGATCAGAATGCCACCGAGGGCGCCGGCGACGAGATTGGTGATCATGGCCAGCGCAATGACGATGCCGAGGCCGGGCGTTTTGAACCACAGGAAGGCGGCGATGCCGGTGATCAGCGCGAAGGCGACGCCGTTCATCAGGCCGACCATGGCTTCGCGGATGATGATGCGGACGGCATTGTTGGGATTGAGCTGACGCGTCGCCAGCGCGCGGACGGCCACCGTCATGGTCTGGGTCGCGGCATTGCCGCCCTGGCTCGCCACGATCGGCGCCAGTACCGCCAGCGCCACCATCTGCTCGAGCTGGCCTTCGAACAGGCCAAGCACCGACGAGGCCAGGAAGGCGGTGGCGAGATTGATCAACAGCCACATGAAGCGGCCGCGGGCAATGGTCAGGAAGTTGTCCGACAGTTCTTCGCCTGACGAGACGCCACCCAGCGCCTTGACCTCTTCGTCGGCCTCTTCCTCGATGACGTCGACCACGTCGTCGATGGTGATCACGCCGACAAGACGGTTCTCCGGATCGACCACTGGCGCCGAGACCAGATTGTATTTGCCGAACATGCGGGCGACATCGCTCTGGTCGTCGAGTACCGAGACGCGGCGGCGGTCCTCGTCGATGAGTTCGGCCAGCGGCACCGGGCGACGGGCGCGCAACAGCGTGTCGAGGGACACCGCCCCCTGCCAGCGCTGATCGGCATCCACGGAGTAGATCTCGTAGAAGCGATCCGGCAGGTCCGGCGTCTCGCGCATATAGTCAATGGCCTGGCCCACATTCCAGTCCGGCGGGACGGCGATGAACTCCGTCTGCATCCGGCGACCGGCCGTGTCTTCCGGATAGGTCAGGCTGCGCTCGATGGCCACGCGCTCGGACAGCGGCAGCTTTTCCAGAATCTCGTCCTGGACGTCCTCATCGACGCCTTCGAGCAGTTCGACGGCATCGTCGGAATCGAGTTCGCGGACGCCTTCGGCGACGGTCTCGGGCTCCAGCTCCTCGAGCAGTTCCTCGCGGACGGCGTCATCGACCTCGTTCAGCGCAGAGAAGTCGAAATCGGCCTTGGTCAGCTCGATCAGCTGCACGCGCTCGTCGGGTTCGAGCGCTTCGATGAGGTCGCCAAGATCAGCCTCGTGCAGCTCGCCGACGACCTCACACAGGAACGCGGCATCGGCCGACTGAACCGCCTGGGAGATCGCCTCGACAAATTCGTGGCGAATGTTCCCCTCGCCGTCGCGCATCGGCATGCGGTCGAGGATCGAGGTATTTTCAGAGACAGGTGTCATGGCGAGTTCGACGTCGTCAGTCATGTCGGACCTCGCCTGAGCTATGAGGAATGCGGATGGCGCAGTTTCGGCGAAAATGCGCTATTCCCAACGAAAGCATGGGTTGTTGTCTGGCAAGTGCCAGTGCCGGCGGCCAGATGCAATCGGAATTATCGCGCCGTGACATTGCCGGCCGGAAAGTGACTTCATCGTGTTGAAGCTTGCCCTCGTTGCGCTCATCGCCTCGACGATTGCTGCACATGCCGACAACTGCCCCACGCCCAATGCGCTCGGCACGGCCCGCGTGTTGACGGTCGATCCCAAGACCTATCCGCGCGTCGGCACCCAGAGCTTTCCCGACACGCTGCCACTGCAGGATCGCGAAGTTGTGCTGACCTTCGACGATGGGCCAAATCCGCCGACCACCTCGAAAATCCTGGCTGCTCTGGCCAAGGAATGCGTCCGCGCCACCTTCTTCATGATCGGCCAGAGCGCGGCAGCACATCCGCAACTGGTCAAGCGAATGGCCACTGAGGGGCATACCATCGCGCATCACACTTTTGCGCATGCGGACCTGAAGAAGGTCAGCCATGAGAAGGCCGTCGAGCAGATCGACCGTGGCATCTCCGCGGACGAGATGGCGCTCAACGGCAAGGCAACGACGGTGCCATCAACGCCGTTCTTCCGCTTCCCCTATTTCGAATCGACCCCGGCTTTGCTCGATATGCTCCAATCGCGCCGGATCGCCGTGTTCGGGGCTGACTTCTGGGCCAGTGACTGGAACCCGATGACACCGCAGCAGCAGCTCGACCTAATCACCAGCCGGGTCAAGGCGGCTGGTAAGGGCATTATCCTGTTCCATGACACCAAGGGCCAGACCGCCGCGATGCTGCCTGATTTCCTGCGCTATCTCAGGGACAACAATTACAAGGTCGTGCATATCGTACCGCCGACCCAAAGCCCCCGCCCTGCCTCCCATTAGGGACCATTGAACGATCCGGCAGGCGGCTGGACATAGTTAACAATGCCTTTACGGCCGTGCCGGTAGCCTTCCGGACGATGAGACCGGAAGACGGAAGAGACATGAATCAAGCGACGACTGGCAGGCAAGCACGACGGGTGCGGGTTCTCGGCATGCTCACGGGTCTGGCGTTGCTCGGTGCCGCCCCCGCATCCGCCGACACATGCAACAATCCCGATGCGCTCGGCACCTCGCGCACCATCGTCGTCGATCCCCGTGAATATCCGCGCATCGGCACGATGCAATACGCGCACACGCTGCCTCTGCGGGAAAAGGAAGTTGTGCTGACTTTCGATGATGGTCCGATCCCGAAATATTCGAACCAGATCTTGGATATTTTGGCCGCCGAATGCGTGAAGGCCACGTTCTTCGTGGTCGGCCGGATGGCGAAGGAATTTCCCGATGGCGTCCGCAAGCTGATCCGGCAGGGCCACAGCGTCGGCACCCATAGCGAAAACCATCCGCTCAGCATGAACCGGATGCCGATCGAGCAGGCGCAGAAGGAGATCGAAGAAGGCATCGCCAACACCAAAGCGGCG
>CALRZK010000057.1:0-9870 GCA_943372615.1 Bradyrhizobium ivorense
CTGCTGTCAGCTCAGGACTGGAATCCGCAGGGATTCCCGACTCGAACATCGCGGAATAGAAGGCGGGCTCGTTGCGGGCAAAGGCCAGATAGGCTTTGCCCAGGCGCTCGAAGGCCGTGACCGTATTCGGGCGCCCATCGTCCCACGCCTGCGCCAGTGCCTGCTCGAACTGCTCGAAACCGCGCTGGGCGATATTGGCCAGCAGGTCGTCACGGTCGCGAAAGTGGCGATAGGGCGCGGCGGCACTGACGCCGGCCGTGCGCGCGGCATCGGCGAAGGTGAAACCTGCCGGCCCCTTCTCCGCAATCAGGCCAAGCGCTGCCTGCAGCAGCGCCTCCTTCAGATTGCCGTGGTGATAGCCGCGTTCGCCGCGACGGTCCTTCTGCCAGCTCATGTGAAGGGCTTTTACATGAGCCGGATCAAGAGGTCATCCGGAAAGACGGTAATCAGACCTCGACCACGCGTTCGTTATGAACCCGGCGGCAGTCCATTTCATATTCCAGCCCTTCGATGGGCGGACGATTGAAATGCCAGGTCAGGCCGTGGCGGAACACGCCGCGGCGGCCGAGTTCGCTTTCCAGGATCGGGTAGACGTCCTGGACCGTATAAAGCTGGGCGCCCGTCGTCTGGCTCCAGCTGCCCGAGAAGGCGCTCATGCGGCGCTCCATCTCGTCGAGCACGAACTTCGCCTTTTCCAGCATGCCGGACGGGCTGGTGTCACCAAACCGCACGGTGTGATCGCGGTAGTTGCCCTTCCCTTCCGTCGCCTCTCCGCTGCCGGCGATGACAAAGGACGGCGGCGCATCCGGCGCCACGGTGGTGAAGGAGAAAGCGTAGAAGCCGGGGTCGGACGGCGGATCGATCTTCGGACAGACATTGCTGCGTGCGATCGGATTCACGCGATACTTCATGATGCCCCAGTCTTCGAGGGTCTTGATGTAGATCTCGTTGAAATCGATGAACCCTTGTTCGGTGAAGGGAGCAGGCGACCGAAGTTCACAGGCCGCAAAGGATGTCAGCGGCCGGCCCGCGGCCTTGATGATCTCGGCGATCTTCGCAAAGCCTTCCTTTAGCGGGACAACCTTGGAGAAGCGCACGCGCTCAAGCGTGAAGCCGGGTAGCGCGCCGACGCCGCAGGAATACTGGAACACGCCGGGCATGTAGCGGTAGCCGCTATTGGGAGCTTCGACAGTTGCGATCATGGTGGCCTCTTTTGGATGAAACAGTGATCAGTCTTCGAGGACGCCGAGATAGGCGTCGCGAATGATGGGATCGGCGAGAAGTTCAGCGCCCTGCCCGGCACGCACGATGCGGCCCATATCCATGATGTAGGCGTGATGGCAGAGATCGAGCGCCGTCGTGACGTCCTGCTCGACCAGCAGGATCGACATGCCTTCTGCGTTCAACTGGCGCAGCGCGGCCACCAGTTGCTCGACAAGCAACGGCGACAGGCCGAGCGAGAGCTCATCGATCATCAGCAGACGCGGCGCACTCATCAGGCCGCGCCCAATGGCACACATCTGCTGTTCACCGCCAGACAAGGTGGCCGCCGCCTGATTGCGGCGCTCGCGCAGCTTCGGGAATGTCGTGTAGACGCGGTCAAGGTCCCGCTTCAGTTCAGCGCTGCTCGCCTTGCGCGAATAGGCACCCATCAGGAGATTGTCCTCGATGCTCATGGCGCCGAACAGGCGGCGGCCTTCGGGCACGTGAACGATGCCATGGGCGAGGATTGCTGCGGCCGAGGCCTTGGACAGATCGACGCCTTCGGAGACATAGCTGCCGGATTGCCGCGGAATGAGGCCGGACAGCGCGCGCATCAGTGTGGTCTTGCCGGCGCCATTGGAGCCGATCAGTGCAGTGATCTCGCCGGAGCGCACCGCCATATCGATGCCCCACAGCACCTGGATCTCGCCATAGCCGGCGCAGACGTCCTTGAGTTGGAGCATCGGATGATCAGCCACGGGCGGCGTTCCGTTGTGCATATTGCTGGCCGAGATAGGCATCGACGACAGCGGGATCCTTGATGATGTCGCGCGGCGCGCCATCGGCGATCAGCTTGCCGTTATGCAACACGGCGATGCGCGTGCAGACATTGAGCACCACCTTCATCAAATGTTCGATCATCACGATGGTGATACCATCAGCCGCGAGTTGATGGATGAGCTTGGTGGCCCGCTCGACCTCGGCGCTGTTGAGGCCGGCATTGACCTCATCGAGGAACAGCAGCTTGGGTTTCATCGCCAGCGCCTTGGCAAGTTCAAGGCGCTTGCGCATGGCGAGCGTCAGCGTCGCTGCAGGCTGATCGGCCTGCGCATCAAGGCCGACGAATGAGAGATGCGCTCGTGCAGCCTCGCGTGCCGACTTCAGGCTTTCCCCAGGCTGCGAAAACAAGGCGGCCGCCGCGACGTTGTCCAGCGCCGAATATTCGGCGAAGGGCTGCACGATCTGGAACGTGCGCGACAGGCCCATGCGTGCGGACTGATAGGTCTTGATCCGCGTGATGTCCCTGCCGTCGAAAGTAACGACGCCGGAGGACGCAGGCGTCACGCCGCAGATGGTGTTGACCAGCGTCGTCTTACCGGCGCCATTGGGGCCGATCAGGCCGACCACTTCGCCCTTGTTCACCGACAGCGAGACATCGCTGAGCGCCTTCAACCCACTGAAATGACGCGAGACATTGCTGAGATGCAGGATTTCGTGCGCGGGCTCAGACATGGCTCGCCTTTCGTCCGAACAGCGCCTGCCGGATCATCTCGATACGCAGCGACACCAGACCATGCGGCAGGAACAGCAGCAGCAGGATGATCAGCACGCCGAGCACACCGGAATGGATCTGGATGTAGTTGCGCCAGACCACTTCTTCGAGGCCAAGATAGAGGAAGGCGCCGAACACCACGCCGAGCGGCGAGCCGAGACCGCCCATCAACGCCATCACGAT
The DNA here is from genome assembly GCA_943372615.1 of Bradyrhizobium ivorense. Taxonomy (GTDB): domain Bacteria; phylum Pseudomonadota; class Alphaproteobacteria; order Rhizobiales; family Xanthobacteraceae; genus Tardiphaga; species Tardiphaga ivorense_A. The sequence continues at coordinate 2,939 of CALRZK010000057.1, forward strand.
CGGCTTCACCGAATAGAGGATGTCGAACACATCGGATGGATCGATGTAGTGCACCCAAGCGGCATAGAGCCCGCCGGCAGCACCGACGAAACAAGCCGAGAGACCGAAGGCAATCGCCTTGTAGAGCGTGGCATTGAGACCAACCATGCTTGCCGCGGTTTCGTTCTGACGGATGCAATTGAGGCCGAAGCCGAGCTTCGAGGTCGCAACGATCGTCACCGTGATCGCCGTGAGCAGCAGCAGACCCCACATGGCATAGAAGAAGAAGGTCGCGTCCGACATGACACTCGATCCCGACACCAGCGGGATATTGAGGCCCATACCGCCGCCGGTGAGATCGGTGGCGTTGTTGACGAGTTCGCGGAACACCTCGACCAGCGACAACGACGCGATGGCGAAATAATGCCCGCGCAGGCGTAGCAGCACGGCGCCGAACAGAGCCGCCAGCAAGAGGCAGAACACCAGCGACACGCCGACCGAGACCAGCAGGGGCACGCCCTTGTTCATCAGGATGCCGGTCGTATAGGCGCCGAGGCCGAAAAAGGCGGCGGTCGAGAATGAGGGATAGCCGGCGAAGCCACCGACGATATTCCAGGATAATGCGAACACCGCATACATGCAGGCCATCGTGCCGAGCCTGAGCGCATAGGCCTCGCCGAACAGCGGCAGCGCGGCGACACAGGCGAGGAAGCCAAACAGAATGTAGTGAGACCGGGTCATTCAAAGCCCTTCCGGCCAAGCAGACCCTGCGGCCTGACAATGAGAAACACGATCAGCAGAATGAAGGACAGCGTCACCGCATGGGCCGGGCCGAGATAGACCGAGCCGATGCCCTCGACCAAAGCCAGCAGCACGCCGCCAGCCAGCGCACCGGAGACGCTGCCGAGGCCGCCGAGCACGCAGACGACGAAGGCCTTGCCGAGATAGGCCGACGAGGTCAGCGGCGAGATCGGGAAGATCAGCGCCATCAGCACGCCGGCACAGCCGGCCAGCGCCGCGCCGAGACCGAAGGCGACGGCATAGATGGATTTCACATCGACGCCCATTAGGACCGCCGCATCGCGATCGAGACGCACCGCCACAATGGCACGGCCAACCTTGGAACGACGTAGCAGCAGATACAGCATGAAGGTGAGGAACAGAGCCGCACCGGTCGCGATCAGGCGATCGATCGGTACCACGACGTCGAAGATCGAGATCGAGCCGGTCGGCGGGCTGAGAATCAGCTTCCGGTAATCCGCCTTGAAGTAATAGATCATCGCATTGTTCAGGATCAGATCGAGCCCGAAAGTCAGCGTCAGCGTCACCAGCACCGGCGCGGTGATGACACGATTGAGCAGGATCCGCTGCAGGACATAACCGAACACGAAGAAGGCCGGCGCTGCGATCAGCAGTGAATACCACGGCGACAGCCCCAGCGAATTATAAGCCCCCCACGCCAGATAGGCGCCGAGCACGATGAAGGAGCCGTGGATCAGGTTGATGACATTGAGGACGCCCCAGACCAGCGAGAAGCCGATGGCAATACAGGCATAGAGACACCCGAGCACGAGGGCGTTGATGAGAACCTGGACTGCCAGCATATCGTCCCCTCGCCGGTACGGCCGTCGCTCAGTTCACGCCGAGCTTGAAGTCGCCCTGCTTGATCGCGTCGGGAAAGAGCACGATCGGCTTGCCGCCTTGGATCTGGAAGACCGGCGGCTCCAGCGAGTTGATCTGGCCGTTGGCGCCGAATTTCACCGGTCCCCAAAAGGTCACGACATCCATCTTGGCGAGTTCATCACGCACCTTGTCGCGATCCAGCGAACCGGCCTTTTCGATAGCCATCTGGAAGAGGGCTCCGCAGACCGCAGCCGAGGCATGTGCATAGTCCGGCTCGGCCTTGTACTTCTCCTTGAACAGTTTCACGAAATTCGCGGTGGAGCCAAAGATGTCCTTACCGTCGTATTTTTCGGCGGGATGCCACCAGGATGCGCTGGAGATGTTTTCAGCAGTTGGTCCGGCGGAATCGATGAATTCCTGATAGGCGGGCCCGGCGATCATGGTGACCACGCCAGCCTTGATCTGCTGGTCTGCCATCTGCTTGCGGACGAGCAGCAGGTCGTTGGTGTAGCCGGTGACGAAGATCCATTGCGGCGACAATGACTTGATCTGCGACAGCGTTGCCGAGTGATCGAGCGTGTTGATCGCGTATTTTTCGAAATAGACGACCTCGAGCCCGTTCTCCTTGGCCGACTTCTCCATTTCCTGCGCGATGGCGAGCGGGAAGAGATCGTTGCGGGCGAGAATGGCAACCTTCTTCACGTCGGTCGCCTTGGCCTTGACCAGCTTTGTCAGCGGCGTGGTCAGCGTATCGTTCGGCGTGAAGGTACCGAACAGATATTTGTAGTTCTGGTCATAGACCTGCACCGACGACGCCGTCGCAGCGAGCATCGGCATCTTGTATTTCTCGGCAATTGTGCTCGCAGCCTTGGCGGCGCCCGAGCCGAACGGACCGAACATGAAGTTCACCTTGTCCTGGGTGATCATCTGCTCAGTGGTCTGCACCGAGCGCGGCGTATTCGACTGATAGTCGGAATAGACGATCTCGACCTTGTATTTCTTGCCGCCGACATTGATGCCACCGGCCTTGTTGGCCTGCTCGGCCCAGAGGTCGTAGCCCTGTTGCTGCTTCACGGCTTCCGGCGCCAACGGGCCGGTGATCGGCAGCGGCGCGCCGAAGCGGATGACATCCTGGGCCGAGGCGATCGATGTCGCCGCGGCGAAGCCGGCCACCGCCAGCGCGAGAGAGGCTGAAATTCGTGTCGGAAAGGCAGACCGGAGGCGAAACATTCACGTTCTCCATCAGCAACGGTGACTTTTGACCCGGCAAAAAGACTGACAAATTTAGATATCGAATAAAAGCATTGAATTTCGACGCGACCGATCTGAAAATCAGAACGCTAGCCAGCCCCTGCCGCCGCAGCGGGCATCGCATGCGAGAGCAGGTTTGATGATCGAATCCACCGCCATCCGCTATTTCCGCGTGGTCACCGAATGCGGATCGATCAAACAGGCCGCTGCAGCGCTCCGGATCGCTCCATCAGCGATCAGTCGGCAAGTACAGGGCCTGGAAGAAGAGCTGGCCGTCAAACTGTTCGAGCGCGGCGCCCGCGGCATGAACCTGACCGATGCCGGCCACGTGCTCTATCGCTATGCAATCGACAATCGCAGCCAGCTCGAAGGCCTGCGCAGCCAAGTCGAGGAATTTGCATCGCTACGGCGCGGCCAGGTGAAGATCGCCACGGTTGAGGGCATGCTCTCGGACTTCCTGCCGGGTGTTTTTGCCGATCTCTCGCAGCGCTATCCCGGCATTGCCTTGTCCGTCACTGCGGTCGGCTCGCGCGACGTCGTCGAATTGGTCGGACAGAATGAGGTCGATCTCGGTCTGATCTTCGGCCGCGCCAATCGCCGCGATCTGAACGAACTGGGCCGCATGCGCCAGCCGGTCTGCCTGATCGTTTCACCACGGCATCCGCTGGCTGGTCAGGCATCATTGCGCATGAAGGATCTTGCCGGCCTGCGCGTCATCCTTCCGGATACATCCTTCGGCATCCGTCAGGAGCTGGATAAATCCTGCGCCCAGGCCAGTATTCAGCTGGAAATATCCAGCGAGACCAATTCCCTCGCCTTCGCCCAAACCATCACCGCCCGTACCGATCTCGCGACCTTCATGCCGATGGTCTCTGCGATGGCGCAGATCAATGGCGGCCATCTGGTCGCCGTGCCGCTACGCGACAAACGACTGGAAGCGACACAGGTGACCCTGGTTCAGCTCGCTGCTCGCATCGCTTCGCCGTCGACACGGCTGGTGGTCGAGATGCTGATGGCGCGGATGAAGGAGCTCGACGACTAGTTCAGGCGGCGATCTTCGCAGACAACGCGTGAAACCGCGCGAGCTGATCCGCTTTCAGCGCCCGCGTCTCGTCACGGCCGACAAAGACCTTGAACATCACGCCGCCATCCACATTCAGGAAGGCGACGAAGGCCGAGGACTTGCCCATGAACGGCCGCTCGACAAATGCGACGCCACCGCACCGCTCATGTCGCAAATGGCCGTGCAAGCCCTTCGGCTCGGTCAGATTGTAGTAGCCATGGCCGAGCTTGCCCGGCGATAGCGGCGCCGTTGTCTCGAAGATGCCGTCGTCGGTATGGACGATCAGCGTGACTTCGCCCCATTCGGCGATGTCCTGCATGGCGGTGACGAAGGCGTCAGCACCGCCGCCGAGTTTCACCATCTCCGGCGGTAGCGCTTCGATCACGTCACGCGGCGTCACACCACGCTCATGCGCCACGGTTTCGATCACGGCGCCGGGATTCTCCGCCATATGGGCCTTGAGAGCGGCGAGGTCAGCATTTGCCATAATGGGCTCCGTGATCGATCGTGATGCGCAGTCAGATCAGGCGTTCTTGTTCTTCTCGGTCTGGATCACCTCGAAGCCTTCAAACTTCGGGTGGCCGAGATAAAGGCTGGCACCTTCCGACTTGTTGTCGGCGCGCGCATGCGCCTTGCGGAATTGATCCGACTTGGTCCAGTTCTCGAAGTCCGCCTTGGCTGCCCAGACCGTGTGCGAGGAATACAGCGTGTGGTCCTCGGCCACCGGGCCCTTGAGCAGATGGAATTCAACGAAGCCCGGCAGTTCGCTCAGATAAGATTCGCGGCTGGCCCAGATATTTTCAAATGCGGCTTCAGACCCGGTTTTGACCTGGAAGCGGTTCATGGCGATGAACATGCAGTTATCCTTTCGACTGTCGATCGTGTGCATCATAAGCGAAATCGCGCTCAGGCATGAGCGCGATTTGCTTGGAGATCATTGATTCAGATGGTGGTTATGCGCCACCGAAGTGAACTTTGATACCACCCTTGTAGACGATGCCAGGGCCTGCACTGGTCCACAACGCGTCGTTCTGGGTCGTACCATCCGACGACGAACCCGGGATCGCGTAGGGCCGATAATACTGGTTGAGCAGGTTCTCGACCGAGAAGTTCAGCGTCACGTCCCGGGTCGGCTGATAGGCCACATAGAGATTGACCAGATCATAGGCGGTCGACGGCGAGTAACCTGCCGGCACATCCGTATTGGCAGCCACCGAAGCCCACTGGGCCGAGATCGTCAGCTTGCGATCGAGCAAGCGAACGCCACCGGTCGTGGTGACCTTGCGCGGCTGAATGGTCGCGAGCCCGACATTGGTCTGCGTATTCTTGCCGTTCTGGACGGTTGCACCGACACCCAGGAACCAGAGGCCAGCATCATACGCAGTCTCGGCTTCGAAACCCTCGATCCGCGCATTGGCGATGTTCTGGTACTGATAGTAGTTACTGTTGAGGATCGTGCCCGGGCGTCCCATGAAGACATAGCTGGTCAGGACGGGCGGCGAGGCGACGAGATCGATATAGTCGTCAACATCGTTGCGGAAGAAGTTGAACTTGGCACGGAAGCTGTCGCCCGCCGTGAAGACGTCGTTGTACTTCAGGTTGACACCGACTTCCTTGTTCTTGCCGACCTCAGCCCGCAGATTGGGATTCGGCAGGAAGCAAAAGATGCCGGCCGTTCCGTCCGGGCAGGTCACGAAGTTCGGACCGCCGCCCGAGGCGTGGCCGCCGGCAATCAGCGTTTCCGTGATCGACGGTGCACGATAGCCTTCGGCATAGCTGGCATAGGGCGTGAAGCCTGCCACCGGCGTGACACCGACGGTGATCTTCGGCGACAAACGATCGCCACTGGACGAGACATTGCTGGCGCCGAGTGCGGTGCCGCTGGAGTTCAGCTCATAATGATCGTAGCGCAGCGCGCCGACAACTTCGAGCCAGCTCGAATAATTGCTCTTCAGCTGCACGAAGCCGCCACCAACGGTACGGTCGCCGCTCGGCGTGGTGATGTTGGAATTTCCGCGCGAGTCGAACGTCTTGACCTTGTCGTTGAACAGATCGAAGCCGTAGGTCACCGCATTGCGCCATCCCCCCATATCGAAGCGCGAGGTGTTGTGGACGTCGATGCCGAATGTATCCAGCAGATATCCACGCTGATCACCGACACAGCCGGAAATGTTGTTGCCCGCGCTACCCGGTCCGCACAAGGCGGCGCCAGCAGTCGAATAGTGATAGGTCTTGGTCTGGTCGTTATCGACCCGGTTGCCGTAGAGCGACACGTTGAAATCGAACAGCATGTCTTCCGGGCGCGAATATTTCCAGCTGACCGTGCCGGTGTAGTTTTTCGCGTTCGAGGCATAGACCGACGAGCCCTGATTGAGTGCGATCTGGGCTTGCGTGGTGGTCGGGCCACGATTGAATTGACCGATCGTGTATTGGTAATCCTGGAACACACCGCCGAACTTGACCTCATGGCCATCCGCCGGGCGCACCGTCACCTTCATCAGGCCTGCAGCGATCTCATTGCCGGTATTTCCGATCTCGGTACCGGATCCATCCTTGTAATTGCCCTGGGTCCGGTAGACGGCACCGCCGAACACATCGACAGTCGGGTCGACGCGCACGCCGCCGAACACCGAGCCGAGGCCACGATTGTTGTTGGAGCCATAGGAGCCGGACATATCAACGCCCCAGCGTTCTTCCGGGCGTAGAACGTCGTTGATGTCCTTGGTGCGGAACGACGCGACACCACCGATGGCACCCGAGCCATAGATATTCGCGGTGGGACCACGCGTAATATCAATGCCGCCGATCAGTTCGGGATCGAGGAAAAAGCTGCCATTCGCGTTATGACCGGTGCGCTGATAGTTCTGGCGTGCACCATCGACGACCACGGCAACGCGGCCAAAGTCCTGCAAACCACGAATATTGATCGACGTGGACGGATCGTCACCGCGATCCTGCATCCAGACGCCCGGGACGTTATAGAACAGCTGGCTCAGCCGGCTCGGCTGCTGCAGCT
>CALRZK010000058.1:0-9657 GCA_943372615.1 Bradyrhizobium ivorense
CGCAAGATCGCCGATCTTTGTGCCATTCTCGGGGGCGCTTGCGGCGCCAGCGGCATGATCTATGCGATGCACCAGATCAAGCTCTCCAGCCTGGTCTCCCATGGCATGGAGACTGAATATCACCGCGCCTTGATGCGTGATGTTGCGACCAAGCAGTTGCTGCTGGCGTCATCGACCACAGAGGCCGGCATCGGCGGCGACCTGCGCGTGTCGAATTGCGCAATCGAGACGACCGGAGATCGGGTTTCGCTGACCAAACAGGCGACCGTGCTCTCCTATGCGGTCGCAGCCGATGCCATCCTGGCCACCGCGCGCCGCGGCCCGACATCGGCGGGATCCGACCAGGTCCTCATTGCCCTGCGCAAGAGCGACTATCAATTGGAGCGCATCAACGGCTGGGATACGCTCGGCATGCGCGGCACCTGCTCCGAGGGTTTTGTGCTGACGGCCAATGCCGGTGCTGATCAGGTCTTGCCAAAACCGTTTCACGAAATCGCGGCGCAATCCATGCTGGGCACCACGCATGTCTTGTGGGCCAGTGTCTGGTTCGGGATCGCGGCCGACGCGCTGTCTCGCGCGCACGCATCGGTGCGGGCAACGGCGCGGCGCATGCCGCCCGATTTCACGGGCTTGCTGCCCGGCGCTGCCCGGCTCACCGAGGCCACCGCCAAATTGCAGGCATTCAAGTCCACCCTCGTCGCCCATATCGAGCGATTCGAGATCGCCAAGCGCGACGAAGCCGATCTGAACTCCCATAGTTTCACGATCGAGATGAATAATCTCAAGGTGCTGGCCTCCACCATGGCCGTCGACATCGTGCGTGAAGCGATGCTGGTGACCGGTATCGCCGGCTATCGCAATGATGGCCCGTTCTCGGTCAGCCGCCATCTCAGGGACGTACTCTCGGCGCCGTTGATGATCGCAAATGATCGTATCCTCGCCAATACCGCCGGTCTGGTGGTCGCAAGCCGATTTGATTCAGGTCTGGAGTAACAGTGATGAACGCGCCCGGTACATCCGCACAGAGCCCCGAAGCCTTTCTCAACGCCTTGTTCGATGAATCCATCCTGATCAAAACCGGCGTCGATGGTCTCTATGGTCGCGCCGGCGTCTTCGAGGAAGTCATTGACGGCTTTGAACAGGCGGTGACGAAGCTTGCGGTGGACGACAAGGCCACCCGCATCCACTTCCCGCCGGGCATGCCGCGCCAGAATCTCGTCAAGGCCGGTTACATGAAGAGCTTCCCCCAGCTCGCCGGCTGCGTCCATTCCTTCATGGGCGATGGCCCGGACCACACCAAACTCATCGGCATGATCGAGCGCGGCGAAGACTGGTCCGACATGCAGAGCCCAACCGACATCGCGCTGACACCGGCGGCGTGCTATCCGCTGTATCCCACCGTCGCCGCCGCAGGCCCGGTGCCGGAAGGCGGCCGGCTTTTCGATCTCAAATCCTATTGCTTCCGCCATGAGCCGTCGCAAGACCCCGGCCGCATGCAGCTGTTCCGCATGCGCGAATTCATCCGCATCGGCACCGCCGACGAGGTGACATCGTTCCGCGCGACCTGGCTCAAGCGCGGCGAGGCGCTCATCAAGTCGCTCGGCCTGCCCTGCGTGGTCGATCTCGCCAATGATCCCTTCTTTGGCCGTCCCGGCCGCATGATGGCGGCGAACCAGCGCGACCAGGGGCTGAAATTCGAGCTTCTGATTCCCGTCGCCAGCGATGAAAATCCGACGGCGTGCCTCTCCTTCAATTATCACCAGAACCATTTTGGTACGCTCTGGGGCATGCAATTCGCCAATGGCGAAGCCGTGCATTCCGCCTGTGTCGGATTCGGCCTGGAGCGCACCGCGCTGGCGCTGTTCCGCCATCACGGCACCAAGGTCGATCAATGGCCGGCGGATGTCCGCCGCGTCTTGTGGGGCTGAACTTGCAACCTGCCTGCGTCATCGACGGACCGGATCCCGCGGCCTATGCGCGCCATGCCTTGCATGATCCCGCGCGAAATTGGCCGGAGACCAATTGCTATGTCGATCTCCTGATCGAGGTGCTGGCGCAGCGCGGCCATGATCCGCGCGCCGCGCTCGCTTTCACTGTCGCCCAGGATTACGAAGGTGACCAGTTCACCTTCTTCAAGTTTCCGGTCGCCGATCTCGCCCAACTCTATGGCGTCGAGATTCTCGAACTCGCAATTTTCGACCGCCTGGAAGATCACTCCCGCCTGCAAATGTCGCGCGGCCGCATGCCGATGATCGAGGTCGATTCCTATTATCTGCCGGACACCCGCGGCATCACCTATCGCCACAGCCACGGCAAGACGACCATCGGCGTCAATGTCCTCGACAGCGCCAATCGCCGGCTCGATTACTTCCACAATGCCGGCTATTTCCGCCTCGACGGCGACGATTTCGATGCCCTGTTCCGGCCGGCTCAGGACAACGGCCTGCCGCTGTTTCCCTATACCGAATTCCTCAAATTCGGCCCCGCGCCCTCCGTTCGCGAGCAGGTCGCGATCTCGCGCACGCTGCTCGCCCATCACCTGCGCCGCCGTCCCGCAAAGAATCCCTTCACTGCGTGGGGCGACGCGGTCGCAGCAGATATCGCGCAACTGCTTGAGCGGCCACCGGAGTGGTTTCACATCTACGCCTTCAACACGCTGCGTCAGGCTGGTGCGAATTTCGAACTGCTCGCGAGTTATCTCGCCTGGCTGCGGGACAACGGCCACGCCACGCCAGAGCGCGCCGGGGTGGCCGCCGAAGCGATTGCAGCCAACACCAAGATGCTACAGTTTCAGTTCGCCCGCGCTTCGGCCCGCCGCAAGGTGCCCGATGTGAGCGAAGCCGTGCGTCAACTCGCGCGTGATTACGACATCGTGCTCGACAGCCTCACCGCGTCATGACCTGATCCGTTCCAGCATGACCGAGATTCGCGCCATGACCGGACGCCAGGTACAGCCGCTCGATAGCGGCTGGGAACTGGCGCTGGCCGCGCCGCAGGCATGTCCAATGCCTGCCGATCTGACGGACGCGCAATGGCTGCCCGCCATTGTCCCCGGCACAGCCACGGCTGCGCTCCGCGCGCTCGGGCAATGGAGCATCGATGAGGCCCAGCGGCTACACGACAAGGATGTCTGGTACCGCACCAAGCTCAATGGACAGGGCCGGCGCACCCTGCGCTTCGACGGCCTCGCGACATTTGCCGAGGTCTATCTCGACAACGAGTTGATCCTCACCAGCAGCACGATGTTCGAGCCCTGCGAGGTCGACATCACGCTCGATGGCGATCATTGGCTCTACATCGCCTTCCGCAGCCTCGACACCGCGATCGCAGTCGCCAAGGGGCCGCGCGCGCGCTGGAAGACCATGATGATCACCGAGCCGCGGCTGCGCTTCCTGCGCACCACGCTGATCGGCCACATGCCGGGCTGGTGCCCGCCGGTCGATATCGTCGGCCCCTATCGTTCCGTGCTGCTGATCGAAAATGGCGCCATCCGCGCAAGCCATGTCGATCTCCGCAGCACGCTCGAACAGGGTCATGGCGTCCTGACATTGGCGCTCGATCTGTCCGCTGTTGCCGAAGGCGTCACGCCGATCCTGCACTGCGCCGGCGCATCGGTGCCGCTGTCGCGAGCCGAAGGCACGGGCTGGCAAGCAACCCTGCGCATTCCCGATGTCGCGCCATGGTGGCCGCACACCCATGGCACGCCAACGCTTCACTCCGTCACCATCGCGGTCGGAGACATCGCCATCGATCTTGGCGAGATCGGCTTTCGTCGCATCACCATCGACCGCGGCCCTGATGACAACGGCTTTACGTTGCTTGTGAACGGCATCCGCGTGTTCTGCCGCGGCGCGTGCTGGACACCTATCGATGTGGTGAGCCTGCAGGCGTCTGATGCCGACTACGCACGCGACCTCGGCCTCATGCGAGGCGCCGGCCTCAACATGGTCCGGCTCAGCGGCACCATGCTCTACGAGACAGCGGAATTCCATCGTCACTGCGACCGCCTCGGCATCATGGTCTGGCAGGACGTGATGATGGCCAATTTCGATTATCCGTCCGATGAGGCTTTTGCGGATGTCATCCGCAACGAAGTCACGACACTCATGCGCCGGCTGGGCGCATCGCCGTCACTTGCGGTGATCTGCAGCGGCAGCGAGGTCGCACAGCAGGCGGCGATGATGGGCCTGCCGTCAGAAAAGCGCGACATCCCGCTGGCAGATATCGTCCTCCCCGACATTCTGACCAAATGGGCTGACGTCGTCTATGTGCCGGGCTCGCCATCCGGGGGGGCGCTGCCGTTCATGAACAATGCTGGGCCGTCACATTACTTCGGTGTCGGCGCTTATATACGGCCACTCGACGACGCCCGTCGCGCTCAGGTGCGCTTCGCTTCCGAATGTCTCGCTTTCGCCAATCTGCCAGATGATCGCCACTTCGCGACACATCGCGTCGATCCCGTCAGCAATCCCGATCGCTGGCATGCCGGCGTCCCGCGCGACGGCGGTGCATCCTGGGATTTCGATGATGTGCGCGAATATTACCTGCAGGCGCTATGGGGCGAAGACGGGCGCCGTCTCCGGCACGACGATCCGCCCCGCTGGCGCCAGCTCTCGCGCGGCATCGTCGCCGAGGTCATCGAACGAACCATCGATGAGTGGCGTCGCCCCACCTCTCCCACTGCCGGCGCATTGATCTGGTTGTGGCGTGATCTGCGGCCGGGTGCAGGCTGGGGATTGCTGGATAGCGACGACCGACCGAAATCAGCCTTCTACGCCATGCGTCGCGCGGCGTCGCCGCTGCACCTGTCGATTTCGGATGAAGGCACCAATGGACTTTATCTGCATCTCATGAACGACTTGCCGCAGACTGTCGCGGGCAAGCTCACCCTGCGTTGTCTGAAGGACGGCAAGATCTCCGTGATCGAAGCGACCCGTGACGTCACCCTCGCACCGCATGCGGGACTTTCGCTCGGGTCATTCGAGATGTTTGATCGGTTCTTCGATGCCGGTCACTGCTATCGCTTCGGGCCACCGTCGCATGACACCGTCCACGCTGCATTTGTGACGGCGGATGCAGATCAAAAATCAGAGGCCTTTCATTTTCTGTCGCCGCCGACATCGGTCCTCGACCAGCCGATCAATGTCGTGCTGGACAAAGACGAAGCCGGCTTCTTTCTGACCTTGGAAACCGCGACGACGGTGCGTTTCGTTGAAATCGGCGACAACGAATTCCTGCCCGACGACAACTATTTCCATATGGCGCCTGGGCATCGCAAGATCATCCGCCTGACATCGCCCTTGCACGCCGCAGAACACCTCCGCCCATCCGGACGTGTCTCCGCGCTTACGCTGAACGGCAACGTCCCATACTGACGAAACAACGCGCCGCTCTAACGACACGCAAATTATCCCGCAAAGGGATCGGCGAACTCCGCTGCAAGTTTCACGAGATCGGCCTGGCGGCTTGTGCCGGTCTTGGCGAACACGCGGGACAGATGGGTCTTCACCGTGGTGACGGCAATGCCAAGGGTCTGCGCCGTTTCCGGCACACCGCCGACACCGACGATGGCCAGAAATACATTCATCTCCGTCGGCGTTAGATCGAAGGTCCGCGCGATCAGTTCGCCAGATGCCTGATGACAGAGATCTTCCTTGCGCACGAGCAGTGCGCCAACAGCCCCGGAGGAACGCGTGACGCCACCGCGCATCACGGACGATAGAGGCAGCACATGCGCGACATAACGCTGTCCGTCATGACCGTTCAGCGCAAAGGCCTTCCTGCAGGTGGCGCGCTCGATGTCGCCCTCGGTTGCAAAAGTCCGGCGCAGCGCTTGATTGGTGGACGCATCACGCGTCATGAGACAACCACCGATATCGCGCAGGGCATCGTCGGCCAGCAGCAGGCTGCGCCCACTCACATTCGCATGCACAATCCGGGAACCGGCATCGATGAGAAAGATCGCTGCATTCATGCCGTCGAGAATATCCGCAAAGGCGGCGGCCTCCGCCGTCTTCACCTCGATCGCCTTGTTGATCAGCAGCGCGCGATTGGCATGCGGCACAATAAGCGAGATACGCTGCCGCATCTCTTCATCCACCATGCGCTTGCCTGACAGCACTGTCATCAGAACAGGGCAGCTCGCTTTGGATTGTTCGAGCACCACATTGGCCGCATCGATACAGCCCTGCGGCGCCAACCATTCCTGATAAAAGCGACCGCGTCGATATTGATCGTAATCGACGAGATCGGGAATGCTGACCACCTCGCCATAACGCGGCAGGACGCTCAGCGGATCGAATTGCCAATAGGTTTCGGAATAGGTTTCGATGAAGTGAGGATCCGCGCCGCAGTGATAATAGGTCACACCGAACTTGCTGATGGCGTCCTTGGAAAACAGCCCGCATGCCTGACCGCCAACGAAATCGCGGATGTCGCCGACGACGTCGTCCCATCGCACGGGATCGAGCGCGGCCTCATAGATCCCTTCGATGACATCCGGAAGTTTCGCGATGCTGGCCATGGAGACATGCCTGTTGCGCCAGCCTGTCCCTATAGCAGCTTAAGCACGTTCAGCACATCCTCCGATCAGAGGATGATGTAAATCTCCATCAAAGGTGGTGTTTTGCGCAGTCGCGCAGGTGAGTGAACTCAACACGGATGATGAAGTGCACTCCGGCGCATTCGTCGCACGCCGAAGTGCCCGCATCTCCGCTCCGATTTATGCCGTCACCAGTCGCCCCGCTTCGTCCATGCTCACATCCTTCTCACCCAGCAGATGCGCAACGATGGCCTTCTGCACATCATTCTCCACCACCGCGAACGGATCTGGTGCCAGCAGACGGTGCTCGATGACGAGGCGCGACATCAGCAACCGTCGCGCGTCGCCACGCTGGAAGTGGATGCGATGCGCTTCCCACGTCATCGCGACGGCGCTTGCCACGTGATAGAGCGCGCTTGTGGCGCGGCGCGCATCGCCTTCGTTGTCCCCACTGGCCGAGACCTCGCGCGCGAAGGAGATCGCCCGATCGGACAATGCATGCAGTCTGTCGCGCCATGCCTGCGGCACGCTCTGAGATTCATTGAGCCGGTTGTGCAGATCCGCCGCCAATGCCGCTTCCGCGCCATGGCGCCCGACCGCGCGCATCAACGCATCCAAGGCGACGATATTGCCGGTCCCCTCCCAGATCGAGCCGAGATGAGCATCGCGGAGCAGGCGCGCGGTGGCAAATTCTTCGATGTAACCGACGCCGCCGCGCATCTCCATCGCGTCGCCGCAGACTTTTCGCGCGTCACGGGTGGCGCGGAATTTCAGTGTCGGCGTCAGGATGCGCAGCAGCGCCGCTGCATCCTGGCTACCGGCCTCGGCGCGATCCAGTGCGTCCGCGGTGAGGAAGCTCATGGAGAGCCCCTGCTCCGTCGCCAGCAGGATCTTCATCAATTGCCGGCGCGCCAGCGGCATGTCGATGATGCGCTGTCCGAACACCACGCGACTGCGCGCCACCGTGATGGCATCATGCCATGCGCGGCGCATCAGCGCCGTCGACTTCACGCCATTGGAGAGGCGGGATGAATTCACCATCTCCGCCATCTGCACGAAGCCGCGATCGAGCTTGCCGACCGCATAGCAGATCGCGCCTTCCAGCTTGATCTCGCCCGACGCCATCGAGCGCGTGCCGAGCTTGTCCTTCAGGCGCACGATCCGATAATGATTCTGCGTGCCGTCATCGAGGAAACGCGGCATCAGGAACAGGCCGACGCCCTTGGTGCCACCGACCGCACCTTCCGGCCGCGCCAGCAGCATCACCACTTTCGCATCGGCATTGGAGCAGAACCATTTTTCGCCATAGAGACGCCAGTGATCGCCTTCCTGCACGGCGCGCGCGGTCAGCTTGCCGACATCGCTGCCGCCCTCCTTCTCCGTCATGAACTGGCCGCCCTGGGTCAGCTTGCTCATGTCGGTCTGCGTCAGGCCATCGAGATATTTCGCCTGCAGTCCTTCATCACCGAATTTCGACAGCAGCTTTGCCGCGCCGTCGGTGACATTGATGGGGCAGCCCATGCCGAATTCGGACTGATTGAACAGGAAAGTGAAGGCATGCTTGGCTGCCACCGGATAGGTGGATGGCCAACCCATGATGCCCTTGCGATGCGACAACGCGTGAATGCCGAACTGGCCGAAGGCGGCATTCTCCAGTTCGCGATAGGCTGGATGGTATTCCACCCACTGCACGTCCTGACCGAACTTGTCGCGCTGATGCAGCACCGGCCCGTGTCGATCAGCCATGCGGCCGGCCTCGTCGAGCGGACCACCGACCAGTTCGCCCAATCGTTCCAGATGCGGCTCGATATGCTTGAACAGATCGTCGGGCAGATGGATGCGCAAGAGATCGCGCAGCGCCGGATCGGCCCGATAGAAATTCATGCCCGATGTGTCCGGGGCGATCAGATTGGCGATTTGGGCATGGGCGTTCATGGCGGCCTCTTGTCGTCAGCGAAATGCGTTTCCATCTGCATCATGCACCCGCAGCGCCTGCGGATAAAGTGCCAAGCCGGAGGCTCAACGCATGGATATCCCGCAATACGAAACAGCTCTGATTGTCGGCGCTGGCGAAGGCATCAGCGCATCGCTCGCACGCCTGTTGTCGCGACAAGGCATTCGCGTCGCGCTCGCCGCGCGGAACAGCGGCAAGCTCGACGCGCTCTCGCGTGAAACCGGCGCGAAGACTTTTACCTGTGATGCTACTCAGGCGGACGATGTCGAAAAACTTTTCAAGGATGTCGAGGCGCAGATCGGCAAGATCGACATCGTCGTCTACAATGCGAGCCAACGCGCCCGCGGCCCGTTCATCGAACTGGCACCGGATGATGTGGCGCAATCCATCGCCGTCAGCGCCTTTGGCGGTTTCCTCGTCGCGCAGCAGGCCTTGCAGCGCTTGTTGCCGCACAAACACGGCGCCATTCTGTTCACCGGCGCTTCCGCCAGCATCAAGGGCTTTGCGCAGTCCGCGCCTTTTGCCATGGGCAAATTCGCACTGCGCGGCCTCGCTCAATCGCTGGCCCGAGAATTCGCGCCGCAGGGCATCCACATCGCGCATTTCGTGATCGATGGCGGCATCCGCAGCGCGGTGCGGACAGAGCCGGCCGACAAACCGGACTCGTTGCTCGATCCCGACGCCATCGCCGCAAATTACTGGCATGTGCTGCAGCAACCGCGTACGGCTTGGAGCTCGGAGCTCGAAATCCGACCATGGGTCGAGAAATTCTGAGCCGACAGGGAGAATGCCATATGAGCAACGCGAGCGTGACCATCGACACCGGCACAGATGAGTTACTTTGCGAGATCCGCGACCGCGTCGCCATCATCACCCTGAACAGGCCGGAAGCCCGCAATGCGCTGTCGGACCACCTGACGCCCGCCTTGCGCACCATGATCCGCGTTTGCGGCGAGAATCCCGATGTCGGCGCCCTGCTGATCACCGGTGCCGGCACCGCCTTCTGTTCCGGCGGCGACGTCAAGGGCATGGGCGCCCATCGCAAGCAGTCCACGCTCGATATGTCCTTCGACGAACGCGTCAGCGATCTGCAGGAGCGACAGCGCCTGCTCACCGGCGCGCTGGTGGCGGTGCGCAAGCCGACCATCGCCGCGCTTCCCGG
>CALRZK010000059.1:0-9650 GCA_943372615.1 Bradyrhizobium ivorense
CCGAGCAGTTGAAGACTTCCGATGCCCAGCCGATATGGCCCATCTGTTCGGCCAGCAGCGCATATTCGAGATTGGTCAGGCCCGCACCGTGGAATTCGTCGTCTTCATGCGACGACGGCGGCATGAACATGTTCCACAGGCCTTCGGCCTTTGCCTTGGCCTTCAATTCCTCGACGATGGGAATGACCTTCCAGCGCTCGCCCGCCTCGTCCTGCTGGCGATAGATCGGCACAGCCGGGCGGACATGCTTGGTCATGAAGGAGGACACGCGCTCGAGCCATTCGCGCTGGCGATCCGACATATTGAAGTCCATGGGACGTTCCTCTTTGTTTCTTTCGAAATCTTTGGCGGCACTGTTGTCCCGCGCATGGGCATCCGCAAGCGAAAAATAAGAGCGGATTGTCGCTCATCCTTCACGGCAGCGCACATCGCAGGGCGATGGCGTGACACGGAATTTTCCGATGCGATCCGCGCGCCTCGAAACAACGCGCGTGCATTGACATTCCGCTCACTCAAACGATAGTTTCATACACATGTTTGAAAAGCAATCATCCCGATCCGCGCCGCCGGCATGGCGCCATGTTCACCGGGACTGATGGCACGGGAAGGAATTTGTTCGAGATCAAGGCATGGCAGCAGACCGCACCCGCACCGCCATTCTCACCGCAGCCGAGCGGCTTTATGCCGAACGCGGTTTTGCAGATGTGACGATGCGCGACATCGTGGCGGCTGCCGACGTCAATCTCGCCGCAGTGAATTATCATTTCGGCTCGAAGGACGAACTGATCGCCGAATTGTTCGTGACGCGAAGTATCGCCACCAATCGCGAGCGCCTGCATGAATTAAAGGCGCTGGAGGAAGCCGGCGGCGGCCGCGCCACGCCTCACGAGATCTTTGGCGCCCTCGTCGGCCCGACCCTGCGCGGCTGTCTCGGCGAGGCCAAGCAGCGTTCCGATGCTGCTCGCTTCATGATCCGCGCCTCGATCGAATCCGTGCCGCCGATCCGCAAGATCAAGAACCGCGAGGTTGATCACCTCAAACGCTTCGGCGCCGCCCTGCGCCGCGCCCTCCCCGATCACGATCCCGCCGACATTTTCTGGGCGCTGCATTTTGCTCTGGCGATGGCGCATCAAACCATCCGCGACACCGAGCGCCTGACGCGGATGTCGGACGGGCTATGCAATCTGGACGATGTCCAGGCGATCATCGACCGCGTGGTGGCGGTGGCTGTGACGGCGCTGATGGGCAAGCCGACCAAGGACGCAGCGAAACCCAGATCGCGAAAGCCGCTTGCCGTCTGATATTGCACGTGACGGAACCGCGATTCGCAGCGTATGCCGCTGCCATGAGCGCACAGGACGCAATCGACTTCGTATCGGACAATATCGCTGAGGTCGGCGAACTGATGCGCTCGCTGTCCGGCCGCTATGAAGGCATCTTCGGCAATTTCCGTTCCGCTTGCGGCGTGGTCTGCGACCGTTCGGAAAGCCTGTCCGAGGCTGCCCGAGACATCGCCGATCTCGCGGGCGCCGCCAGCGCCAGCGTCTACGCACACATCCCGAACCAGCCACTGCTGGCCTGCGCCGGTGGTTGTGCGGCGTGCTGTCATCTCTATGTCCAGGTGCCGCCCGGCATCGCACGCATGATGGCCGATCACATCACCGCGCACTTCTCGGCGGCCGAGCGCGATGCGCTGCGTGGCCGGTTGGAGATCGCAGCGGCAGCCGCCCGAGATGCGGCCGATCCGACACAACTCCGCCACCGATGCCCTCTTCTCGGCGACGACAATCGCTGCACCATTTATGAGGTCCGCCCGCTCTCCTGCCGCGCCTTCACCTCGCGCTCGGTGGCGCGCTGCAACGATGTCGTGTTCGGCAACCTCCAGGATGGCTCAGGCGTCGAGCAGAACGCCGCGCATTATCGCATCCACATGGAAGCCACCTTCGCCCTCGAACAGGCCGCACGAGACCGCGGGTTGCCTGCGCAACAGAAGGGGTTGGCGCAGGCACTGCTGGATGAGATGGGCGCCACCGATACCAACGCCCCCGAGAGCGAGACCCAGCGCCATACCGGTTGAACGCCGTCGCGGCCTCGCGCACACTGGGCCCGTAACCAATGAGCCAACCGGGCCACCAATCCATGATGACGCTTCGGCAGATCGAGGTTATCCGCGCCGTCATGGTCACCGGCACCATTGGCGGCGCGGCGAAGCTGCTCAATGTCTCCGCGCCCGGGATCAGCCGGCTCGTCAACTACACCGAGAAATCCCTCGGCCTGCGCTTCTTCCAGCGCCAGAACGGGCGCTACTTTCCGACGCCGGAAGCGCAGAACATTTTTGAGCAGATCAACGGCGTCTACAAGAAGGTCGACGACCTCAGCGAGACCATTTCGAATATCGGGCGCGGCGCGTTATCCGAATTGCGCATCGGCTCGGTGCCGTCGATCTCGCAGATCATGGTGCCGCGCGCCATCGAGCAGGTGCGGCGGCGCTATCCCAAACTGCGCATCGACATCAATATCCTCAAGCTCGAGGAAGCCATCGACTATCTGCTGCTCGATCGCGGCGAATGCGTCGCGATGAGTTATCGGCTCGAACATCCCGGCCTCGACTTCCTGCCGCTAGCCTCGGGCGAACTGTTCTGCGTCGTGCCCGATGGCCATGAACTCGCCAGCCGCAAGCAGGTCTCGGCGAAGGAGATCATCCATTACCCATTGATCGGCATCGATCCCAACGATCCCTATGGGCGGATCATGTCCGAGATTTTTGCGCGCAATAAGCTCAACTACGACATCACCATCCGCGCCCGCTTCGGCACCACCGTCTGCGCACTGGTGAAGGCGGGGCTCGGCATTGCCGTGATCGACCAGTTCACCGTGGCTCATGGCGGTTATCCCGGCGTGGCGATCATCAAAATCGTCGAGCCGACCAAATTCGACACCTATGTCGCGGTGAAACGCGGCGCGCCGCTCTCGCTCCATGTCGAGAACTTCATCGCCTGCCTGCGCGCCGAGATGCAGGCGATCAATCCTGCCCGTAATGCGCCTGCCAAGACCACGCCCCGCCCGCGCAAAACGTAACATCATGTTATGTTTGTTGCACAAACGGGTAATTGTGTTAGATCGCCGCCACGCTATCCTCAGGCCGGTTGATTGATCAACTACCTCGAATCCAAGACGTTTTGCATGGCCGCTATCCTGACACCAACGCCGATCGCCGGACGCCTCCTGACGGGCCTGCTCGGCGCGCCCATCGCCCATTCGGCATCACCCGCGATGCATGAGCGCGCGGCCGAGGCACTGGGCGTGCGCGGCCACTATCATCTCATCGAAGTGGCCGGCGCCAGCCGCGACCAACTGCGCGATATTCTGGATGGCATCCGCCGCCTCGGCTTTGCCGGCATCAATGTCACCTTCCCCTACAAGGAAGCCATCGTCGATCTGCTCGACGACCTCTCGCCGGGGGCGCGCGCGATCGGCGCCGTCAATACCGTGGTCGCGCGCGACGGTCGCCTGACCGGCCATAACACCGATACCACCGGTTTTGCCCACGCGGCGAAAGAGTTGGTTGCGCGATCGGATCGCGGCCCGGTCGCGGTGATCGGCACCGGCGGCGTCGGTAAGGCCATCGCCTTCGCGCTGGCTGATCTGAATGTTTCCGAGATCCGTGTCTTCGACACCGATATCGCCAAGGCCGATCAACTCGTCGCCCAACTACAGGACCATCAGGCCATCCGCCGCGCCGCCAGTGTCGAGGACGCCCTCGCGGGCGCCGCTGGCCTCGTCAATGGCACACCCATCGGCATGCTGCCGAACCGTGGCACTCCGGTGCCGGATGCCCTGCTCCATGCCGGATTGTGGGTCGCCGACGCCGTCTATTCGCCGCTTTGGACGCCGCTGCTCAACGCCGCCAAGGCCAAGGGCGCGCAAGTGATGACCGGCCGCGATCTCGCGATCTATCAGGCTGCCGACGCTTTTGAGTTGTTCACCGGCATGGCGCCATCGGCTACCGAAATGGGAATTGCTTTCGACGATGTCATGAGGAAAAGGTATCCGCCCAACGCTGCCTGACCACACAAGCGGTCGCCCATAAGGCCGCAGCTACAATCGAACAAACAACACACCGGAGGAAATCATGAAGCCCGTATTCTGGGCGAGCGTCCTGCTCGCCACTGCCCTGTCCTTCCCCGCATCCGCGCAGAGCATCAAGCTCGCCAATGTCGCCGAACTCTCGGGCGGCGGCGCCACCGTCGGCAATAACTGGAAGAACGGCATCGACCTCGCCATCGAGGAGATCAACAGCAAAGGCGGCGTGCTCGGCCGCAAACTGGAAGTGACCCATGCGGACTCGCAGTCCAATCCCGGCGTCGCCCGCGCCCAGGTGCAGAAGGCGCTCGACGCCGAGCCTTACGTTCTACTCGGGCCCGGCTATTCCGGCTCGGTGAAGGTGACGGCACCACTCGCCGCCGAAGCCGGCATCGCGCAGATCATGGGCGGCGAAGCGGCCGAACTCACCCAGGCCGGCAACAAATATCTGTTCCGCACCTCATTCGGCCAGCAGTCCTCGATGCCGAAGGTCGCCAAGTACATCAATGACGAGCTGAAGGCGAAGTCGGTTGCCATCGTCTGGGTCAACAACGATTTTGGCAAAGGCGGACGCGATTCCATCACCAAGGAATTCGCCAAGTACAATATCAAGGTCGCGGCCGATCTCTCCACCGAAGCCGGGCAAGCCGACTTCGCCGCCGACGTCACCAAGATCAAGGCGGCAGCGCCCGATGCGGTCTTCGTCTATGTCAACGAGGAAGAAAGCGCACGCATCCTGAAAGAGCTGAAGCGCCAGGGCATCACCGTGCCGCTGGTCGGCGAGACCACGCTGGTCGGCCAGAAGGTGGTCGAGCTTGCCGGCGATGCCGCGAATGGCGCCCGCGGCCATGTGGGCCTCACCACCGATGCGCCGGTCGACCTGATCAAGGCGTTCCGCGACAAGTTCGTGAAGAAGTACAACTACGTCCCCGACCATAATGGCCTCAAGGGCTGGCTCGCGATCTACATGATCAAGGCCACCACGGAGAAGATGGGCAAGGTGGACTCGAAGGGTTTTGCCGACGCCCTGCACGGCTTCACCATCACCGCCGCGAAAGAGCCCGGCATCCTGATGGACGCCACCTTCGACGCCAATGGCGACATCGACCGTCAGGGCTTCCTGGTGGAGATCGTCGAGGGCAAGCAAGTCGTGAAGCAGGTGCTGCCGAAGCTGGGCAACTGACGGCCTCTTTCTGACCTCTCCCCGCTTGCGGGGAGAGGTCGACCGTAACGCGCGTAGCGCGTGGAGGTCGGGTGAGGGGACTCTCCACACGCTCCGAGTCTGCGGAGAGCCCCCTCACCCCGCCCTCTCCCCGCAAGCGGGGCGAGGGAGCGCACGGCCTGAGCGTCGCGACTACCAAGCCTTCAACTGCGACATGAACGCAGTACCGAGAGAACCACCATGTCCAATCTCCTCGACCTCCTGATCGCAGGCCTCGCCACCGGTGCCATTTACGCCATCGTCGCGGTCGGCTTCACGCTGCTGTGGCAGACCTCGCAGACCATCAATTTCGCCCAGGGCGAATTCGTCATGCTGCCGGCCTTCCTCATGCTCGGCGTGCTGCATACGGGCGCGCCGTTCTGGGTCGCCATCCTCGTCGGCATCGCGCTGTCGATGCTGCTGCTCGGTCTCGGCTTCAAGCTGCTGCTGGTCGATCCGATGCTGCGCCATGGCGTGCTGCCGCTCGCCATCGCCACCATGGCGCTGGCCATCGGCATCAAGGAATCCGCCAAACAGTTCTGGAGCGCGGAAGCCTCGCCTTTCCCTTCGATCGTGCCGGCCGGTGATATCTTCATTCTCGGCCGTGCTGTCGCCTTGCAAAGCATCGGCGTCCTCGCCGTCGCCGTCATCGCGGTCGTCGCCCTCACCGCGCTGCTGAACCGCACCTCCATCGGTCACCAGATGCAGGCCGCGGCGCAAAACCCGACCGTGGCGCGCATCGTCGGCGTGCCCGTCGAACGCATGATCCTGCTCACCTTCCTGATCAACGCCTTCCTCGTGGCGCTGGCCTCGCTCCTGATCACGCCGATCTATCTGGCAAAATTCTCCAACGGTGAAGTGCTCGGCCAGGCCGCCTTCATCGCCGCCATTGTCGGCGGCTTCAACCAGATCCGCGGCGCCATCGCCGGCGGCCTCCTGATCGGCGTCGTCGACAATCTCGCCGCCGCCTATGTCTCCACGCAATATCGCGCCGCCGTGCCGCTGGTGCTGCTGATCGCCATCATCCTGTTCCGTCCGCAGGGCCTGCTCGGCCGTCCCGAGGAGCGCACGGTATGAACACGAAACTCCTCAAGCTCGGCTTCGGCATCGTCGTCATCGCGGCGCTGATCATCGTGCCGATGAATTTCAATCGCTACGGCCTGTTCATCCTCAGCCAGTGGGCTGTCATGACCATCGCCGCCATGGGCCTCAACCTCACCCTCGGCTATGCCGGCCAGGTCTCGCTGGCCCAAGGCGCGTTCGTCGGCATCGGCGCCTATACGGCGGCGATCATGACCTCCTCAGGTTTCCCGCTGATCGCGGCGCTCGCCGTCGCCATCGTGCTGTGCTTCGCCGTCGGCTGGATTTTGGGCTACCCCGCGCTGCGCGTGCAGCACCACTATCTCGCTTTCGTCACCCTCGCCTTCTCGACACTGGCCTTCCTCGTCTTCCGCAATGAGGAATGGCTCACCAAAGGCATTTACGGCATCAGCAACATCCCCCGCCCGGAAGTGTTCGGCTATCCCACACGACGCCCGCTGCCGTTCTATTACTTCTGCCTGGGCTCGCTCGGTCTCGTCTCCCTCGCAGTGTGGTGGCTGATCCGCTCGCCCTGGGGCCGCGCCTTCGTGGCGCTGCGTGAAAACCCGATCCGCGCGCTCTCGCTCGGCATCGACACCCGCCATTACACGCTGATGGCATTTGCGATCGGGTCAGCGCTCGGCGGCGTCGCCGGCGTGCTCTATGCGCCGCTGACGCAATATGTCGATCCCGTGCCGTTCCACCTGTCGCTGTCGCTCGATCTCCTGATGATGGTGATCGTCGGCGGCTCCGGCTTCTTCTTCGGCCCGTTCTTGGGCGCCATGATCGCCGTGCTGCTGCCGGAATGGCTGCGCTTCACGCAAGGCTATTACCTGATGCTCTATGCGGTCGCCGTCATCGGCCTGCTGATCTATTCGCCATCGGGCATTCTCGGCATCCTCGATGGCTTCATCGCCGAACGCCGCACCAAGGCCGCATCCGCCAAGCGCGCGACCGCCACCGCCAAACTGGAGGTGACGCCGTGAGCGCCGTCCTCGAAGTCTCCAATATCAGCAAGCGCTTTGGCGGCATCACCGCGGTCAACGGCGTGTCCTTCGATGTGCAGGAGGGCGAGATCCTCGGCCTGATCGGCCCAAACGGCTGCGGCAAGTCGACCTTGTTCAACTGCATTCTCGGCCAACTCATGCCGAGCGATGGCGAAGTAAAGCTCGACGGCCGCACGGTCACCGGCCTGCGCCCGTCCGAACTCAACAGGCTCGGCGTCAGCCGCACCTTCCAGCTGCTGCAGGTGTTTCCAAAACTGTCGGTGCGCGAGAACCTGATCCTCGCGGGCCAGGAGCATCAGGGCAACATGCTGACGCGTCTCGTCGGCCCGTCCGATGCCGGCCTGACGGATGCCGCCAACCAGATGATCGGCTTCTTCAAGCTCGACCATCTCGCTGACGAACCTGCCGGCGGCCTGTCCTACGGCCAGCAGAAGCTGCTCGATGCCGCCATGGCCTTTATGGGTGGCCCGCGCCTCGTGCTGCTCGACGAGCCCGCCGGCGGCGTCAATCTCACGATGCTGGCCGATCTCAAGGATCGCCTGCGCGCCATCAATCAGGAAAAGCGCGCCACCTTTGTGGTCATCGAGCACAATATGGAATTCGTGATGTCGCTGTGCACGCGCGTGATGGTGATGGCCGAAGGCAAGGTGCTGGCCATGGGCCGCCCCGACGAAGTCCGCGCCAATCCCGCCGTGATTGAAGCCTATCTCGGACATTGAGGAGATCAGCATGAGCGACGACATCCTCCACGTCCAGAACCTAGTCGGCGGCTACGGCAAGATGACGATCCTCAACGGCACGACATTCTCGGTGCCGGCGGGATCCATCACCACCGTCATCGGCCCGAACGGCGCTGGCAAATCCACCGTGTTCAAGGCGATCTTCGGCCTTCTCAAGCTCCGCGACGGCAAGATCACCTTCCGTGGCCGTGACGTCACCGGGCTCAGCCAGCGCGCCCTGCTCTCCGCCGGCATCTGTTACGTGCCGCAGGGCCGCAACATCTTTCCGGAACTGTCGGTGCGCCACAATATCGAACTCGGCGCCGTGGCCGCCGGCCGCGACATCACCGATCTGCCCGCACGCATCGAATCCGCCCTCGACAAATTCCCGGTGCTGCGCACGAAAGCCAAGCAGCAAGCCTCCACGCTCTCCGGCGGCGAGCAAAAGCAGTTAGAGATCGCCCGCGGCCTCCTGCTCAATCCGCAACTGGTGCTGATCGACGAGCCCTCCATCGGCCTGTCGCCGCTGATGGTGCAGCAGACCTTCAACATCCTGAAGGAGCTGCGCGACAAGGGCGTGTCCATCCTGATGATCGAACAGAATGCACGCTCCGCACTGGAGATTTCCGATTTCGGCATCGTGCTCGAACTCGGCCAGACCCGACTGATGGACCGCGCCGACAAGGTGCTGAACGATCCGCGCATCGGACAACTCTTCTTGGGCGGCGCCATGGAAGAAACGGCAGCATAACGGCACGGAGGAGACGGCCGCATGAACACCCGCTCGATCGCCACGGTCTCTCTGTCCGGCACGCTGGACGAAAAGCTCCGCGCCATCGCCGCCGCCGGCTTTGAGGAGGTCGAGATCTTCGAGGCGGATCTCCTCTCCTTCAACGGCTCGCCACGCGACGTCAGCGATCTCTGCAGCGAACTCAACCTCGGGATCTGCGCCTTCCAGCCGTTCCGCGATTTCGAGGGCATGCCCGAGCCGCAGCGCAGCCGCAATTTTGCCCGCGCCGAACGCAAGTTCGCGCTCATGCATGAGCTGCGCACCGACCTGATGCTGATCTGCAGCAACATCTCGCCCGCCTCGCTCGGCGGCATCGACCGCGCCGCCGACGACTTCCGCGAACTCGGCGATCTCGCAGCGAAGCACAATATCAAGGTCGGCTATGAGGCCCTCGCCTGGGGGGCGCATGTGAACGACTATCGCGATGCGTGGGAGATCGTGCGCCGCGCCGATCACAAGCATATCGGCGTCATCCTCGACAGTTTTCACGCGCTGGCGCCCGGCTTTCCCACCGGACCTATTGCTTCGATCCCGGCCGACAAGATCTTCCTCGTCCAGCTCGCCGACGCGCCAAAACTCGGCCTCGACGTGCTGTCATGGAGCCGGCATTTCCGTTGCTTCCCTGGCCAGGGCGATCTGCCCGTGGTCAAATTCATGGAAGCCGTGCAAGCGGCCGGCTATCGCGGACCGTGGTCGCTGGAGATCTTCAATGATCAATTCCGCGCCGGCTCGGCCGTGCGCACCGCCACCGACGGATTGCGTTCGCTGAT
>CALRZK010000060.1:0-9591 GCA_943372615.1 Bradyrhizobium ivorense
AGCCTGATGGCGAAGCTCTGCGTCGAAGGCAAGCACAAGCTCTACGCCTATTGCGAGAGCCGCGGCATCCCGCACAGCAATTGCGGCAAGCTGATCGTGGCGACCCGGCCGGAGGAAATGGCCAAACTCGCTTCCATCAAGGCCCATGCCGAGGCCAATGGCGTCGGTGACATGCAGGTGCTGTCAGGTGACGAAGCCCGCGCGCTGGAGCCGGCGCTGGCCTGCGAAGGCGCGCTGCTGTCGCCCTCCACGGGGATCATCGACAGTCACTCTTATATGTTGTCGCTGCGCGGCGAGGCTGAAGCCGCCGGTGCTGCTTTCGCTTTCCTCGCCCCGTTCGAACGCGGCCGCGTCACCGCGGATGGTTTCGAAGTTGAAGTCGGGGGCGAAGCGCCGATGACACTCGGCTGCGACATGCTGATCAATTCGGCCGGCCTCACCGCCACCATGATCGCGCGCCTGCTCGAAGGCATGCCGCTGGATTTGATCCCCCCGGCCTATCTCGCCAAAGGTTGTTATTTTAGCTGTAGCGCAAAGGCACCGTTCTCGCGCCTGATCTATCCCGTGCCCGAGCCCGGCGGCCTCGGCGTTCACCTCACGCTCGATCTCGCAGGCCAGGCGCGTTTCGGCCCCGATGTGGAATGGGTGGATCACATCGACTACGAAGTCGATCCTGCCCGCGGCGAAAAATTCTATCCCGCCATCCGCCGCTACTGGCCATCGCTGCCGGACGGCGCGTTGATGCCGAGCTATTCCGGCATGCGCCCGAAGATCGTGCCGCCGGCTGTCGCGACGCAGGACTTCATGATCCAGGGCCCACAGGTGCATGGTGTGCCCGGCCTGATCAACCTGTTCGGCATCGAGTCACCGGGGCTGACGTCGTCGCTGGCGATTGCGGATTATGTGGCTGAGGTGGCGGGGATCGAAGCGCAGTCATGACGTGCGATTGAAAAAACCACACCTGCGTCCGAAGCAATCTGGTCCAACCGTTATTTCAGATCGCTTCGTCGCAAGAGCGGAAGCGTGTGGGCATCATGACTGCACGATGCGGACACGCTGGCCTGACAACGTCATGGGATGAGGCGTGATGTCAGGGGATGTGGGGAATTAATGGAGCGTGGCTTTGGTTTGTCGAAGGCGTTCGATCTCGTCCTTGACCATCAGTTTCCGGCGCTTGAGTTCCACGATGCGAAGATCATCGGTGGACAGATGCAGCAAGGCATCATGCAATTCGGTTTCGAGAACCTTGTGCTTGCGTTCCAGTTCGACCAGATGCGCCTGAAGTGCCATTCGAAAACTCCTCGGGTGGTTGAGAGAAAACCAATTTCGGATTCGGTTGGACGATGAAGTCTACATGACAGTGGACATCTGTCGATGGGTCTTGAAAATTGTACCGCCGCGCTCCGCACATCGTGAAAAACGAATCGTAACGAATGCGCTGCAAAAATGACGGAACCGGATGGCTTGCACGGACCACGTCCAGCAGCGATAGTTACCTCAAGGATTCCCGCCAGATGACTGGTGGGCCAAATCAGCGAAGATCATGAACGACGACGAAGATCGCGAACTCCCTGCCGAATTGGCCCGATTGCAGCAAGAACACCGCGATCTCGACGCCGCCATCGACGCCTTGCAGCGTTCGCCAGCGCCTGATCTTTTGCAGCTGCAGCGGCTGAAAAAACGCAAGCTGCAATTGCGAGATCGCATCTCTTCCGTCTCGGATCAGATTACCCCTGACATCATTGCCTGAGACAACAAGTCACGCTTCGGCGTGTTTGTGGGCTGCGGATTAAAGTACAGCCATGTCGATCGCTTCATCTTCCAATGCGCGCCTGATCGGCTTTCTCTGTCTCGGCGTCACCGCCACCGGTTGGGCCATGAACTGGCCGATCATCAAGATCTTGCTACGCGACTGGCCGCCGCTGTTTGCACGCGGCGTCGCCGGCACGGCGGCGGGAATCATTCTGGCCGCTGTTGCGGTCGGCTATGGCGAAAAACTGCGCGTGCCGCGGCATGCGATTCCACGATTGCTGTTCGCATCCTTCACCAATGTTTTTGCATGGATGGGCTTTGCCACCGTCGCGCTCAAAATGCTCAGCATCGGCGAAGGCGCATTGCTCGTTTACACGATGCCGATCTGGGCCACGCTTTTTGCATGGCCCATTCTCGGCCATCGCCCCGGCCTGCGTGATGCTGTTGCGTTGATTCTGGGCATTGCCGGCATCGTGGTGCTGATGGGCGAGCATGGCTTTGCGCTATCGCAAGACAAACTGGTCGGAATTGCTCTCACCATGGGTTCGGCAACCCTGTTCGCCCTCGGCAGCGTGCTGATGCGGACACCGTTGCCGATCCCGCCCATTGCGCTGGCTGCATGGCAAGTCGGGCTCGGCTGTTTCCCGATGATCATTCTCGGCCTCATTTTCGAGAAGCCCGACATCGCCGCCCTCACCCCGACCGGCTGGGGCGCACTGATCTACATGACCCTCGGCCCCATGGGCATCTGCTACCTCACCTGGTTCGCCACCTTGCGCCGCCTGCCACCCTCAACCGCGGCGATGGGTACTCTGGTGGTTCCAGTCATGGGGGTGATCGGCGCGGCTGTCGTGCTCGGGGAACCTCTCGGGCTGCGCGAGGTGGTCGCCATGGCCCTCACCTTGGGCGGGGTGACGCTGGCATTGCGCAAACCGGCTGCCGCATAGATGCCGCAAGGCAGCCGCTGTGTTGCCGCACAGTTTTCCGCGGAAACAGCGCCAAACTGCGTCAAATCCGGGCTCGCAGGCGCCCTGCATCGGGTTTTCTTTTGCATCGGATTTGTTACAAGGCTGTCCCGTCATCATTGACGAGATTGTTCGTTCAACGCTCCCGGCGAGGCTGGGGGCGGCCCCATGTATTTCCAGCTATCCTTCTGGATTCGCGAAAGAAAATACCGGAATGTCCGCGTCCGTCGCCATTATCATGGGAAGCCAGTCCGACTGGGAGACCATGCGCCATGCCTCCGAGACCCTGACGGCGCTCGGCATTGCGCACGATACCCGCATCGTCTCGGCACATCGCACCCCGGATCGTCTGGTGGCGTTTGCGAAAGGCGCGAAAGCGGCCGGCTTCCAGATCATCATCGCCGGCGCCGGTGGCGCGGCGCATCTGCCGGGCATGGCCGCAGCGTTGACCGAGTTGCCGGTGTTCGGTGTGCCCGTGGAATCCAAGGCGCTGTCGGGCGTCGATTCGCTCTATTCGATCGTGCAGATGCCCGGCGGCATTCCCGTCGGCACGCTGGCGATCGGCAAGCCCGGCGCGATCAATGCGGCGCTGCTCGCAGCATCTGTGCTCGCTTTGCATGACGATAGCCTCGCCACGCGCCTCAAGGCCTGGCGCAAGGCGCAAACGGATGCCGTGGCTGAAAAGCCGGAAGGTGCTGCGTGATGGCTCCGGCAATGAAAGTGCTGAAGCCCGGCGACACGATCGGCATTCTCGGCGGCGGTCAGCTTGGCCGTATGCTCGCGCTCGCAGCTGCGCGTCTTGGTTTGAAGTGCCAGGTGTTTTCACCCGATCCGGATTCGCCGGCTTTCGACGTCGTGCAGCACGCGACTTGCGCCGAATATGCCGATGTCGAGGCGCTCGAACTGTTCGCCAATGATTGCGACGTCATCACCTACGAATTCGAAAACGTGCCGGCTGCCACGGCACTGATCCTCGACGCGCGTCGCCCTGTTTTGCCGGCACAGAGCATTCTGCAGACCACGCAGGATCGCCTTGTCGAGAAGGATTTTGTCACCGGTCTCGGCATCGGCACCGCCGGCTATGCCGGCGTCTCCAGCGCGAGCGAACTCCGCGATGCCGTGAAGAAGCTCGGCCTGCCCGCGGTGATCAAGACACGCCGGTTCGGCTATGACGGCAAGGGCCAGGCGATGATCCGCGAAGGCGACGATCTCGATCAGGTTTGGGACGATCTCGGCACCAAGGAAGCAATCCTCGAAGCCTTCGTGCCGTTCGAGCGCGAAGTCTCGGTCATCGCGGCGCGCGGCGCTGACGGCAGCGTCGAGTGCTTCGATGTCACCGAGAACGAGCATCGCGATCACATCCTGAAATTCTCCTACGCACCCGCACGCATTCCCGATGCGCTGGCTGCCAAGGCACGCGAGATCGCTGAGAAGATCGGCACCGCGCTCGGCTATGTCGGCACCTTTGCCGTCGAACTGTTTGTCGTGCCCGGCCAAGAAAACTCAAACGCCGGCCCGTCGCTGGTGGTCAACGAGATCGCTCCGCGCGTGCACAATTCCGGCCACTGGACGCTGGACGGCGCCTCAATCTCGCAATTCGAGCAACATATCCGCGCCATCGCCAGCTGGCCGCTGGGCAAGCCGGTTCGCCACGGACAGGTCACCATGACCAACCTGATCGGCGACGACATTCTCGATTATCCGAAATGGCTGACTGTCCCCGGAGCCACGGTGCATCTCTATGGCAAGGGCTCTCCCCGCCCCGGCCGCAAGATGGGCCATGTGGTCGAGGTCAAACCGCAGGTTTAAGCCCCTCCAGCGGCCATCTTGCCGCCGGAAAGGGCCGGGAACCCGGGCTGGCTGTGTGAGAAACCCTCGATTTTCCGCGGAAAATCGCATAATGAGCTTCGGGGCGTGGTGGACATTCACCATTTCATCTGTTAGATGAGCGCCCTTACAGGTTAAGAGCTTGGCCTCTGTCGGCTCTTTTCTTACCCGAAATTCTGATCCGTATGATGAAGAGGATGCCGCGTGCAGGTTCTCGTTCGCGATAACAATGTTGACCAGGCTCTCAAGGCGCTGAAGAAGAAGATGCAGCGCGAGGGCATTTTCCGCGAGATGAAGCTCCGCGGTCACTACGAGAAGCCGTCTGAGAAGAAGGCCCGTGAAAAGGCTGAAGCCGTGCGTCGTGCACGCAAGCTGGCCCGCAAGAAGCTGCAGCGCGAAGGCCTGCTGCCGATGAAGCCGAAGCCGGTGTTCGGCGCTGGCCCCGGTGGCGAGCGCGGTGGCCGTCCGGGTGCTGGCGGCGCAGGTGCTGGCGCTCCGCGTCCGGCCCGCTAAGCAAAGCGACATTTGATTTCGATAACGCGGGCTCCGGCCCGCGTTATTTTTTTGCCTGCAGTTTTACGATATGTCCAAAAGCGCGCTCCTTTGTCCGGATGCTTTTTGCCAGCCGAGACGTTAGGAAAGCGGACAGAGTATCGTGAGAGATTTGCCTGCATGGAACGACGATCGACCACATCGCCATCCTGCATCGGCAAGCGCGGCACGATCGCCCTCGCCTTGCTGCTGATCGGCCTGTGCGCCAGCGGATGTTCGTTCAATCTGGGATCGCTGGGACCGGGCGACAAAGACGAGCCCAAAGCAACGGCTTCGACTGCGCCGCAGACACGCAGTCTCTCCGCCAAGGCCGATCCGCAGGAATCAAAGGTGCAGGCCGCACGTGGTGCGAGCCTGGCACAGGCTGGCCAGAGCACCGAAGCACTGGCCGCTTACAATGCCGCGATCGACCTCGACCCTGCCAGCGCTCAGGCCTTCTACCAGCGCGGCCTGCTGTATCAGTCCGAGAAGAAATACGAATTCGCCATCGCGGATTTCACCTCTGCCAATGGCCTGACACCGCAGCAAGCCGATCCCCTGCTGGGTCGTGCGCAATGCTATCTTGCCCTCGGCAAGGCGCAGGAGGCGGCGTCGGATCTCGACGAAGCGTCGAGCGTCGCCCCCGGCAACGCGCAGATCTGGATGGCCCGTGGCGCAGCCTATGAAAAGCTCGGCAACAAGGAAAAGGCCGCGGACTCGTTCAGCCGCGCCGTACTGCTGCGGCCGAATGACGACGCCGCACGCGACGGCATGACGCGGAATGGCGGACGGGCGGGCTAAAGCCTGCTAGCGATCGAACGGCCGCGGGATCACCTTGTCGAACATCGACTTGGCGCCGCTCAGCACATCCTCGACGACATTGGTGCGACCGCCGCGTTCATCCGCATTGGCCTGCATCTCGCGCATCGGAACAGGCACATCGCCCGGCGGACGCGGACCGCGCGATTGGGCGGCAGGTGCGAGCTCTTCGACACTCGGATTAGACACCACGATCGGCGGCGGCAATTGCTGCATCGGCTGCGCCTGCTGTGCGGGCGGCTGCGGTGCGGCCTGCGGCTGAACGGCTGCGGTACGCTCAGGGATACGGGGGGCTTCCGGCGCGCGTGGCGTCTCGACCTTCTCGCCGCGGCTCAACCGTTCGATGGCGGCGCGGGCAAGGTCATTGGCATCACCGGAGGGCGCCGTCCCCACAGTCGCGACCACAGGGATCGGTGCAGGCGCCACGACGACCGGCTCAGCCCTGCTCGGCTCGACCTTGGCCACGGCCTTCTCACGCGTCGCTGCATGGCGGCGCGATTCGGCCGTCTTGGCGGCCTCGGTCTTGGCAGTATCTGGCTTATCGGCCTTGTCAGCGGCGGCCTTCTCGACCGGCTTGTCAACGCCCTTCTTGACGGGGCTCGGCGCGGGCTCGGCGGCATCCACGGCGGCAGCTTCAGCAGGCTTTGAGGCAGCCTTTTCCGGAGCCGGCGCGCTCTGGGCAGCAGCCGGGGCCGGCGGACGATCCTCACGCGCCTTCGGGATGATGTAATAATTGACGATGTAAGCACCGACCACCGTCGCAAAAACCGACGGCAGAATGTCGATGGTGAATTTCGAAAGATACTTCTTCAGCATGAACCCGGCCTCATTCCCCGCCGCTACATGCTGGAAATTTGAGGCTGATTCAGGGATCAATCGCGACGGATCAAAGGCAAGTTCCCACACGGCGTGCGGGAATGTTGCTGGTCGTGACTGTGTAGGATGGGTTGAGCGGAGGCGCGGCAGCGCCGGAGCGATAACCCATCGGCGGAGCCCGCCCCACCGTTCGGCCGATGGGTTTTCGCGAAGACGCTCAACCCATCCTACGGCCGCGGCGTTTTACTTCTGCTTGATCTCGACTTCCAGGAAGACGATTTCCTTGTCGGTCTCGTTGAGCACGTCATGCTCGACGCCGGCTTTGCGGAAATAGGACTTGCCGGCAACGATGTTCGAGATCGAGCGGCTGCCGTCCGGCGCGACGATGGTCATGGCGCTGGTGGTGACCGGGACAATCACATAGTCCATGCCGTGGGTGTGGTGTCCGGTCGCCGCGCCAGGCGCGAGACGCCATTCGGTGACGCGAACTTCGGGCGTGTCCTGCTGGACGTCGGACTGGGCAGCGAGCATCGGAAGCTTCCTTGATTACGGTGCGAAAACCGTCAGCAGGAATACCGCAAAGACCAGCATGTGCACCATGCCGAACAGGATGTTGGTTACGCCCGTAGCGAATGTCAGCATGCTGATGGCGAATGTCATGATCAGCAGCGTCGTCTCGCTCGGCGGAAGGCCCAGCAGCAGTGGCTGTCCCAGCAATGTTGCAACCAGCGCGACGGCCGGGATGGTGAGGCTGATGGTTGCCAGCGCCGATCCCAGCGAGAGATTGATGCTCTTCTGCAGCTTGTTGTGACGCGCGGCAGAATACGCAGCGACGCCTTCGGGCATCAGAACGAGGAGAGCGACAACAATGCCCGTAAAGGCCGGCGGCGCACCGATGGCAGCGCCACCGGCATCGACCACCACGGAAAACGACTTCGCAAGCGCCACGACGCTGACCAGCGCGACGATCAGCAGAACCGCGTTCATCTTGATGGAATGGGTCGGCGACGCGCCATCGTCATCCTCGTCATCACTGATGAAGTAGTCCCGATGCAGCACGGTCTGCGTGTAGAGAAACAGGCCGTACAGGATCATCGTGATCACGCTGACAAAGGCCAGTTGCAGTGCCGAGAATAGCGGGCCCGGCGTGGTCAGCGTGTAATTCGGCAGGATCAGCGTCATGGTGGAGAGCACGATCAGCACGCTGAGATAGATCTTTGCGCCCGAGACCTGGAATTCCTGCTCGCTGTAGCGCAGGCCACCGGCGAGGATGCAAAGTCCAACCATGCCGTTGCAAACGATCATGACCACGGCGAACACGGTGTCTCGCGCCAGCGTGGGTGCCGACTTGTCGCCGATCATGATGGTCGCGATGACGGCGACCTCGATGATGATGACCGAGAGCGTCAGCAGCAGCGTGCCATAAGGTTCGCCGATCTTGTGGGCGATGACCTCGGCGTGGTGGACGGCAGCGAACACCGTGCCGAACAGGATCGCCAGCAGGACCACCGAAAACAGGATACCGGACACTGACGGTGTAAAACCGATCCCCAGCCCTGCAGTGACAGCGACGAATGCGACGGCCGATGCCGGAAACATCCATGACGAGCGGGGCACGGGGTGTGCGGACATCTGGCAATAACCTGAAGGATTCGAGAAACGGGAGGGGCAACATAGGACAACATCTGCCCTGGCGTCAGGTTGCAGGGCTGCGTCAAGCTGCCCCCACTCGCCAAGCATCCCACGCAATGCTTATAGTCCGGCATCACCGTGTGGTGAGCTCGAAAAAGAACAAAGGGAGCGAACGAGATGTTTTCGCACGTCATGATCGGCACCAACGACCTGGAAAAGGCAAAAGCGTTCTACGACAAGCTGCTCGGGACGCTGGGCGTGGAGCCCGCCGTGGTTGATCGCCATCGTATTTTCTACCGTACCAAGACCGGAACGTTCTCAGTGTCGAAGCCGATCGACGGCAAGCCGGCCACGCCCGCCAATGGCGGTACCATCGGCTTCCTCGCCAAATCGCAGGAAGAAGCTGACGCCTGGCACGCCGCCGGCATCGCCGCTGGCGGCACCACTTGCGAAGAACCGCCGGGCATCCGCGAAGGCGGCGTAAAAATGTATCTCGCTTATCTGCGCGACCTCGACGGCAACAAG
Source organism: Bradyrhizobium ivorense (assembly GCA_943372615.1). GTDB lineage: Bacteria > Pseudomonadota > Alphaproteobacteria > Rhizobiales > Xanthobacteraceae > Tardiphaga > Tardiphaga ivorense_A. The sequence continues at coordinate 8,868 of CALRZK010000060.1, forward strand.
CTCTGCGCACTGCATCGCGTGCCGGCGTGAATTTCTGCCTTCTCCCCGCTTGCGGGGAGAAGGTGGCCGCGCGTAGCGTGGCCGGATGAGGGGGAGCCTCCGCAAAGGCAGAGCGTGTGGAGAGCCTCCTCACCCGACGCCCTCATGCTGCGCATGCGCACGTCGACCTCTTCCCGCAAGCGGGGCGAGGTTAACGTAGCGTCATTGCGCCCATTAATCAGAGCCGATGAATTTCAAGCCCCTCGCGATGGCGCCGTAGGCTGCGAGATCATCGTGACTGCCCTCTGGGAACCGCACGAACTGCTTGGGTTCGCGGGCCAGATCAAACAGCCGCTGTCCCAAGCGAACCGGAATGGTCCGATCGCGATCGCCATGCATGATCAGAAGCGGAGCTTTGACCCTTGTGATGCGAAGGTCCGAGCGAAACTGATCCCGCAGGAGCCAGCGCACCGGCACATAGCTGAAGTGAATCCCAGCAGCGTCCGCCATCGACGAATAAGGTGCTTCCAGAACCAGCTTCTGAATCGCGTTCTCTGCGGCCAGCGCGGTGGCAACGCCGGTGCCCAGCGAGAAGCCCCAGACGACAATCTGACGGGCATCGTATCGCGCCTTGGCAAAGGCATAGGCGGCGGCTGCATCTTGCAGCAGCCCCTGCTCGCTCGGCGCGCCGCTTGACCCTGCATAGCCCCGATATGAAACGGCGATCAGTCCGTTGCCATCGGCC
>CALRZK010000061.1:0-9585 GCA_943372615.1 Bradyrhizobium ivorense
GCATCTGGGATCGCAATGCGAAGACGCCGGAACGTCTGGAATACGACGTGCTGATCGCGCCGCACCACTGCTCCTGGCACAGCCTGTCCTATGATAGCTGGTCGAAACTGGGCGAGAAGGCCAAGGTGTCGCAAAAGGCGCGCAACGCGCTCGGACAGGCCCTGAGCGGCGCCCTGGCGGTGTCCAGCAGCAAGACGGTCGTGGACGACGAGAGCGACCCGCCCTGCATCCGCGCCAAGCGTGAATATCTCGACATCCTCGACGACGTGAAGGGCGAATTCAAGTGCGTCGCCGACGGCCCGGGCGACGACCCGCTGGTGATCGAGGTCACTTCCGCGGGCCCGCGGCTGAAACGGGCGGTGTTCGGTGTGAGCGTCGCCGCCGGCACCGGCATCGGGAGCCAGCCGCTGGCCCATGGATGACCGCATGTCGGAGGTCGAGACCGAACGGATCCCGGTAAGCGTGCGGCGTGCGCTCCGCTTCCTGGAGGCGCACCCCTCGGTGGAGCGCGTGACGGCGCATCGTGTCGAGAGGAGCGATGTCACGGTCGCCGTCGTCGAGATCCGGACCGAGCTTGCGAACGCATGGCGGGCGGCGGGCGTCAGCCCGTCCGGCGTGCGCGCCGTCGAACCGGTGTCGTTCGTGTTCAGTGCCGCTTACCCTCTGAGCGCGCCGCGCATCCTGCTGCGGCGCGATTTCAACCGCAGCCATCCGCATATCCAGCCCGCCCATGCCGGCACTCTTCCCGAACCCTGCCTCGTCGCCGGCTCGCCGAGAGAGGTGCTCCGGGTCAGGGGAATGGCGGGCCTGTTCGAGCAGCTCGTCGATTGGCTGGACAAGGCCGCCACGGCTCAACTGATCGATCCGCAGCACGGTTGGGAGCCGGTCCGACGCGACGGGATTGACGACTTCGTGGTCGCGGATGCGGACTGGCTGACGTCGCTGCCCGGCCGCGACGGCCGGTGCGCCGTGTATCGGGCATGGTACTACGCAGCCACGGAAGGCGAGCATACGACCTACCGCATCGGTTTGCATCAGGCGGATCCGGTGCCGCTCGGTCCCAAATTCGCCGATGGCTGGGCCTATGAGCCAGCCGGTCCGAACGCACGCACGGGCACGACGCATGCGATCGTCGCGTGGTCGGGCAGGTTGCCATCCGGCAAGCCGTTCGTGGCTGGCGAATACCAGCCGGAGAACGTCACGACGATCGACGAGCTTCTGGCCCGCGCCGAGACGCTCGGCTGCCGCGAGTTTCTCGCGCCCAAGCTGGCGATGCTTCAGAGCCGGATGCCGGGGTCCGGGCTCCGCAAGAGCCAGCCGGTCGCGGTGCTTCTGCTGGCGAGGCGCCCGTGCGACGTCATCGGCACGGGCTCCCCGATCGAGATCTGCCCCTACGTGGTCGAGCTGCGGAAGGCCGAGGCCCTGACGCCGGGAAGCGACACGGCGGTTCGGACGGCGATGCACCGCGACGAGATATCGTCCCGTCTGCTCCGGCGCGCGGCGGGAGATGCCGGCGATGCCGTCCGTCCCTGGACGCTGATCGGTTGCGGCAGCGTCGGCTCCAAGGTCGCCGTGCATCTGTCGAAGTCCGGACGGGGGCCAGCCTCGGTCGTCGATAGCGCCGACATGCAGCCGCACAATTTCGCCCGGCACGGGACGCTGCCCTCCGACAGCAAGGTGGAGAGCTTCTGGTTCGTGCCGAAGGCGCACCATCTGGCGGAATCGCTGGCGCCGCTCCGTCAAATGGCGGCTCCCCATCAGACTGACGTGGTCAGCCTCGCGTTCTCGGAGCGGTCGATCGCATCGGTTGTCGCGCCGGACAGCTTCGCGGTGGTGAACACGACAGGGTCGGCCAGCGTCCGCGAAGCGCTCGTCATGGCCGACGTCGCAGCAAACCGTCCGCGCCTGATCGAGGCCTGCGTCCTCGGCATCGGCAGCGTCGCGATGGTGTCCGTCGAGGGGCCGTGTGCCAATCCCTCCTCGACCGACCTGATCTGCGAAGCCTATCGCCAGATCAACGCCGACGCCGGCCTGCGGGCCGATGTCTTCAACACGGCGGCCGAGGCCATCGCGATCGGACAGGGCTGCTCGGCCGCGACGCTGCCGCTCTCCGATGCGCGGCTTTCGGCACTGAGCGCGCCGATGGCGGAGCGGATCATGCAGCTCCAGCGGCAGGGGCTGCCGGAAGCAGGCGAGCTGTCGATCGGCAGGATCGCCGAGGACGGCCTGAGCCAGACATGGCAGCGGAGCGAGGTCGCGCCGCGGATCGTCGTCAGCAAGGAAGGGATCAGCGAGGTGCGTCTCGGCCCCGACGCCGACAGGCAGATCCGGGACGCGGTCGCTGCACGCCGAGACACCGAGACCGGCGGCATCCTGATCGGGCGGTATTCCGACGTAAGCGACACCTTCCACGTGGTCGACGTATTGCCGGCCCCGCCCGACAGCAAATTCTCGCGCGACGAATTCGTCCTCGGTACTGAAGGTCTGCGCCCGGTGCTGCGCGACCTCATCGAGGGATCCGGCGGCGCTCTCTACGCGCTCGGCACCTGGCACAATCACCTGGTCCCGAGCGGACCATCGGCACTCGACCTGAGGACCGCCGCGCTCCTTTGCGTCAGCCAGTTCTTCCCGTTGCTGATGCTCATTCACACGCCGGCCGGCTACACGCACTTCACCGCCGAAGCGCTGTCGGAGGCCGCCGCACCGAAGGTTCTCGAAGACGGAGCAACGCGATGAAGTACCCGATCGATGCCTACACGATGCGTGCCCGACTCGTTCCTGCGGTGATAGGCGGAGCGCCCGCCTTCGCGTTCGTCGCGATCTTCATCGCATGGGGAGGCATCGCGCTGACGAACCTGATCGCGGGCACCGCGCTCATCGTCCTGTTCGGCGTATTCGCCGATGTGGCGCGCCGCCGCGGCCGGGCGATCGAGCCGGCGATCATCGAAAAGATGTGCGGTCTGCCGACGACGGTGACGTTGCGGCATCGCGACCCAACGTACGACGCGGCGACCAAGTCCGGTTTCCATGCATTCATCGCTCGGAAGCTGGGCGAAGCCGCTCCGTCCAGCGACGAGGAAACCGCCGATCCCGAAGCCGCGGACGCCTTCTATGAGCGCGGGACCGCATGGCTGCGCGAGAACACCCGGAACAGGAAGAAGTTCGACATCCTCTTCAACGAGAATGTCGATTACGGCTTCCGCCGCAACCTGCTCGGTCTGAAGCGGCCCGCGTTCCTTATCAACGCAGTGGTCATCCTCGTCTGCATCGGGATTTTCTGGTACCGGTGGCCGGTCGATCTCGCGAACAGCTTCGATGCAAGGCTGCTGGTGGTGATCCTGATCGCCCTGATCCATGCAGCCTACCTTGCTCTGTTCGTGACGGAGCAGGGAGTGTTCGAAGCTTCCCGGTCCTACGCGAGACAACTGCTGCTCTCCACGCGTTCGCCGCACTTGAACAAGGATTCGAAAAGGGGTCCTGCAGCACCGAAGACATCCAGGAAGCGCGTGTCCCGGCCAATCACCGAACAAGGAGCATGACGGCCATGACGGTCTCGGAGAGGAGACCCGCAGCAGACTCCGGCGCTATCGTGCCGGACAGGTGGGACGACGACGACACCCCGTACCGGATGCCCGCATTTTCCGGCCGCAACATCCTCGTCTTCTCTGACGGCACGGGGCAGGCCGGCGGCGTCGAGGTCGATGAATTCAGGAGCAACGTCTACAAGCTCTTCAGAGCGACGCGCTGCGGTCCGGACACGATCATCGATCCGGATCATCAACTGGCGTTCTACGACCCCGGCCTCGGCTCCAAGCTGGCCGGCGACGACATCAAGGTCCCCGTCATGCGTCGCGTCTACAACGGCCTCAGCAGCGTGACCGGCCTCGGGATCACCGGCAACCTCGTCGATTGCTACGCCGCTCTCATGCGCCTGTGGCGTCCCGGCGACCGCATCTTCCTGTTCGGCTTCAGCCGCGGCGCGTATACGGTCCGCTGCCTTGCCGGCGTGCTCGGCTTGTGCGGAATCCCGACCCGGATGCCGGACGGTTCCCCGCTCCTGCGGGACCCCGACACGCTGAAGGCGGTCGCGACCGAAGCCGTGAAGCGCGTCTACCGACATGGCAGTGGGGCGGCGGACAGGGACGAAGACAACGCGACGGATCGCACCAGGTCTCTCAAGGCGCAGCGCGCCGTGCTTGGCGATCAGTTCAGGCAACGCTATGCCTCCGAGGAAGCCGGCGTCTCCAACGCCGTGCCGCACTTCATCGGCGTGTGGGACACCGTCGCCGCGATCGGCGTCAGTTCGTCGCTCGTTCCCTGGCTATGGACGGCGGCTGCCGTCATCGTATGCGGATTGTCGGCGCTCCTTGCATGGTTTCTCACACGATACGATTTCGTCTTCTGGATGACGTGGGTCGAGACCGTTGCCGCCGTCGGCTTCGCGGGTCTCGCATCGTACTATCTGCTGCGGCTCAAGGTCTCGTTCGGCGTACCCGGTTTCAAATGGTGGCAAACGGTGCATCTGACGAACGTGCAGATGAAGTTTTTCGATCGTCACCTAAATCCGCAAGTCCGGTACGCACGCCACGCTCTTTCCCTCGACGAACGGCGAGCTGACTTCGACCGCGTGCCTTGGGCGAACGATGCGGATCCCCCCAACCGGGAGGTCGAGGAAGGCGCGTATCTGAGGCAGCTATGGTTCGCGGGCAACCATTCGGACGTCGGGGGCAGCTATCCCGAAAACGAATCCAGATTGTCGGACATCGCACTCAAGTGGATGGCGAACCAGGCGAAGAAGGCGGGCCTGCTGGTCAACGAAAACCTGTTGTCGACCTACGGCCGCCATACCGGGCAGCAGCACGACGAATGCAGGACTGGCGTGCGGCTGCTGTTCTGGCGACTGAAGTGGAAGGAAAAGGCGCGGAAGATCGTTCCCAAGGCCACTTATCATCCCTCGGTCATGCGGCGTTTCAAGGAAACCCGCGTCCTCGTCTATGACAAGGAGCAACCCTATCGACCGGATCTTCTCGCCGGCCATGTCGATTTCAAGGACGTCTACGCAGCAGAGACGAGCCCTCCTCAGACTGCGACCAGCTAGGCGCTCCGGCGGCCTTCGCCGTGACGGCAAACGGATGCGGGCCAGCAGGCTGTCGACGCGCATCCGGATTGGGACTTGGGATCCTGGCGAGACTTGTCTCCGGCGAAAATGTGGTACACAGTGGTGGCCACAAAAAATACGCCGGTCTTCCGGAAATGCCTTGTTTTAGGGGTTTTCTTGGGTGCCTGCGGCCACCGGCTGAGAATCCCCCCCTCTCCGCCATCACCCTTCCAAGCTATTGAAAACGCTCAAGTCATTGAGCTGTAAGGACTTTTAAACCGCCGATTGGTACACAACGGCGGTACATATGGTCCTGAGAATGCCACGTCCTAAAGCACACCCCACAACTGGGATTTATCTGTTCCGGAAACGCGTTCCGGAAGCGCTCAGATCCATCTTGGGTAAAACGGAAGAAAAAATCTCCTTGCGCACCCGTGACCCAGCGGAGGCCAAGATCGCGCATGCGCGGGTATCGGTCGAGGTTGAGGAACGATGGCACCGTCTCGCTCAGGGACCGCAATCGTTGTCCCACCGGCAAGCGGAGGCCATCGCAGGCGAAATCTATCGATCGCTGATGGCTGAGCACCACGATGATCCGCAGCAGGCAAGCGCAGGCGCACTTCTCGTGGACCAAGCTTTCCACGGAAAGGCAAAAATCGCTTTGGCTGGAACCGACAAGAAGGGGACAGCGGCTCTCGTCGAGAAATTGCGAATCTCGCGCAATGCCAAGCGTATTGACGAATGGTTGTCCGCCCACGGCTATATCCTGACAGGGGAAAGTCGGGAGTTGGTCAGAACGGCGGTGGACAAGGCCATATTGCAGGCCCGCGAACAACTCCATCGCATGCGTGGTGGCGACTATCGCCCCGATCCAGACGCGAACCGATTTCCGTCGCTGGAAGCGCGCCGCGTATCAGTCGAAGATAAGAGACATGAGCTTTTGGAGGTCTTCGATGAATACGCTCGTGAGAGCGTCCTCAGCGATAAGACGATCAAGAAATGGCGTCCCAAGATCTCTGCCGTCTCGGCGGAAGTCCCAGATATCCGGAATCTGACGCGGCAATGGTGCATCGCTTGGAAGGACAAGCTGGTCGCGGCGGGTGTGCCAAAGCGATCCGTGCGGGAGATATACCTCGCGTCGCTAAAGGCTGTCTGCAGTTGGGCTCTGAACAATAGCAGGATCGACGAAAATCCGGTGATCGGAGTCACGCTCAAGGTACCCAAGCGCGTACCGAAAAGAGGTTACACCGAAGCTGAAGCTGAGAAGATACTGCGCGCTTCGCTCGAACCCGTGTCGGCCAGAACAAGTCCAAAAGGTCAGGCGGCTCGTCGCTGGGTCCCAATGCTTTGCGCTTACACAGGCGCTCGCGTTGGAGAAATCGCGCAACTCCGGAAAACGGACATCAAGAAGATCGACGACGTCTGGATGCTTCGAATTTCACCCGAGGCGGGGACTGTCAAAACGAGTGAAGAACGTACAATCGCAATTCATCCGGAGCTCTTAAGGCAAGGCTTTATCGAATTCGTTTCGCGGTCATCGGAAACACTCTTCTACGCTGGGCGGTCGCCTCGTAAAGGCTCACAGCAAAACCCGACCTTTGCCAAGGTCGGCGAGCGTCTCGCAAAGTGGATACGCGAGGAGGTCGGGATTGCCGACAAGAATGTTAGCCCAAATCATGGTTGGAGACATCGGTTCAAGACTATGGCCGAAGACGCTGACATGAGAGATTCCATCATCGAGTACATTCAAGGTCATGCCCCGGCGACGGTTGGCAGGACTTACGGCGAGAGACTACCGAGACCTCAGTTTCGTGAGATATCGAAGTTTCCCGTCATCGACCTCGGCGTTGGCAAGAAGACCGGGCGTCGGTTGTCGAAGGGGACACGGCCTCCGATCCCTGTAGCTTCCGTGGAGCGGCGAAAGTCTGCTCGAAGTGCATAGCGATGTCCTTCGATGGGGCATCGTATGCAGGAGGCAATCTTCGAATGGCGACGTCGCCGGCTACGCGGCGATCGCCATCACAGACGATGCGGCCGAGCGCCGCTTTGTTTGCCTTTCCTTGGAAGCCAATTGCCACTCCCGATAAAGGTGCAGCGCCTTTCTGAGATCGGACCTCGTTCCTTTTGGAAGCCATGCGAACTCTTCAAGCGCTTCCAAAGTCGAAATTTCGATGGAGGCGCTTGCAAACGTCTTTCCGCCCAGCAAGCGGCGCGCCCGATTTAGTCGGGTCTTCGCGTTCCGGACAGCGGCCCTTGAGAAGCTATGCTCGCGTCGGAGCCATTGGCCAAACTGCCCCTGAATCTCTGGAATTGTCTCTCCCGCCTCTCTCGCGAGGATGACACGACCGATGGCCTCCGCGACGGGGGCGGGCACAGCGTTCGCGATCATCTGGTCCGTGTCTCGCGATCCTGCCGAGGACCAATCCCATCCCATCGGAAAACCCTGAATACGCGATACTTGCGTCTGTGTCAGGACCGCAGCCATCGCAGCGGGCACGGGATCTCCGGGATGGGGATTGGCGAGATAGTGAGGGCGCGGACGTTCTCGCGTTGTCCGAATCACGGCCGGTGCTGGCTCGTCGAGTGTCCGTACACCACGACCGATGTAATATGGCCGAGTGTAGAATGCCCCTGCGTCGATCAGCACGGAATCACTTGGATGTGGTCGATAGTTCGGCGGGATCGGTCTTTTAGAAGATCGACAGATCGTCGGAGCGGGACCGTCCGTAGTCCAGATTCCACGGTTTCCCGACACGCGCGGCTGGAAAAAGCACGCATCCCCCAGCGCGTCCCCGAGCATATCCCTGATCGTCATCGGCTTTGGTGATCGCGCAGCGGCTAAGGAGGATTCGAGGAAACCGTCCTGTTCACCCAGCCGACCAACTACGAATAGACGTCGTCGGCGCTGCGGGACGCCATAATAGCTCGCATCGAGCTTTGCCTCCGTCAGGCCGTACCCCGATTTCACCAGCATGGCGCGGGCGTCCGTCCATGCCTGTGAGCGCACGGCGAGCGGCACGTTCTCCATGACAAACCAACGGGGCCGGACAATCACAACGAGCATTGCAAACGCCCTCGTCAAAGCAGCTCGCTCTCCTTCGACACGTTCACCGGCGGCGGAAAAATCCTGGCACGGTGGGCCTCCGATCATGATGTCTGGCGCAAGCGCCGCGAGCGTAGGCGCGATCCGGAAGACGTCCTTCAGGTCTGCCTGCCAGACACTCTCGCCGAGGTTTCGACGATAGACCTCCACCGCCTTGTCCCAGGAATCGTATGCCTGAATCATCTCGAAACCGGCACGTTTGAAACCGAGGGACATGCCGCCGGCGCCACAAAAGAGTTCAACAGTTCGCACTTCAACAGCCCAGAAACGTAACTGACAAGTCAGTTACGTTTTGAGGCGTTGAAAATTCGTTATGGTGGGTCGTTTCGAGACCGCATGACGTCTTGAAGACGTGTCGTCTCGGCAGCGGCGATGTAGCACGCATCTTGTCACCCGCGATTTCTCAGCGGAGCATTTTTCTTTGTGACCGGTAGCACGAGTCCACAAAGGAAGAGCTTTGAGTGCAATTGCTGGAAATCTGATCGAGCAGAAGCTGTCACCGACATTGTCGGCCAGACGCATTGCTGGCCGATTGAAAGCGATGGGGCACGATCCGTTTTATTCGGATCGGGAACGTTATCTCGTGCTTCTTGAGGATCGTCCGGGCGATATCGTTGAACTCGGGCAGCCGCTGCGTGGTTCGCGGTTGTTCAAAGCGGCGGCACTTGCGCGTGACATCGCCATGGTTCGCGACGTGGAAGCATTCGCCGCGAAATTTCCTGATAACGACTGGCTCTATTGGAATATTGGCCTGACCGGCGCGAAGGCCCCAGTGGGGAGCCTTGTCGAGGCATACGGCGAATTCAGCCGGCTCATCAACATCCATTTCACCGAAATGCGCCGCCGCAACAAATTCGAGTTGATCCTGTTGGTGATCCATCCTCGATACGATCCTGTCAGTGGTCGCTTCGATTTGCATGCGCATTTCATCTGCAAAGTCCCGCCTGAGCAGAGAGAGGCTGCGAGAAAGCGTCTTTTGACCGCGTTCTCGAAAGCGGACGTTCCGGACGATCCCGTACGCAATGCCGCCGCCTGTGCGACTTACATGATTTGGGGGATTGCACCTCCAGAAGAGACGATGGACCTGCCAGACGACGCCTTGTCAGACCTTTGGTGTCTATCCCGCGCGAAAGCTCGTCTCACGCGGACTGGCAGACGTTTCGGGGAATGGCGACAGGCGGAAAAGGCGCGCCAGGAACAGGGCATCCCCCAAAAACCGAGAAAGACCGCATATCCGCAGCCGCAATCTGATCAGCATGATCGATTGCTCGCCAAGACAGTCGCGACCATCAACGGCAAGAAGGTCGCCGCGATGTTGTTCGAGCGACGTCTGGCCACGTCGGAGATCGACGAGGTCACCCGACCTGAATTGGAAGCGGTTCCG
>CALRZK010000062.1:0-9570 GCA_943372615.1 Bradyrhizobium ivorense
AACGTCAAGCTGGTGGATGACGACGGCAAGCTGCTGGTCGATGACCCCAAGGTCCGCGAGGGCCTAATCGGCGCGCTCAAGGACTACACCGACACTTATGTGAAGGGCTGCACGCCGCCCTCCTCGACCACATGGAAGGATCCCGACAACAATGTCGCCTTCCATAACCGCTCGATCATCATGACCCACAATTTCACGATCTCGATCGCGGCAAAGTGGTTCGAGGATTCGCAGAACCAGACGCTGACGCCGGAGCAACGCGCGGCGGGCAAGAAGGCCTATGAGGAAACGATTATCACCGCATCGTTCCCGAACAAGCCCGATGGCACGCCGATCAAATATCGCTCGGACGTCAAGACCGGCATGATCTTTTCGCAATCGAAGAACAAGGCGGGCGCCAAGGAATTCGTCAAATTCCTGCTCGAGGAGGAAAACCTCCAGCCTTACGTCGAAGGCGCAATCGGCCGCTGGTTCCCCGTGACCAAAGCGGGCCAGGCTTCGCCATTCTGGCAGGCCGACAAGCATCGCAAGGCGGTTTACAACCAGTTCATGGGTGGCACCACGCCATTCGATTTCACCAAGAATTACAAGTTCACCATTCTCAACAACGAGAATGTCTGGGCCAAGGCGATGAACCGCGTGGTGAGCGAGAAGGTGCCGGTGGACAAGGCCGTGGATGAACTGATCGCAAGGATCAAGGAAATCGCGGGTTGATCTTTCTTACCTCTCCCCGCTTGCGGGGAGAGGTCGCCGCGTAGCGGCGGGTGAGAGGGCTCTCCATGCGCTCGGATCTTGCGGAGGCTCCCCTCACCCCGCCCTCTCCCCGCAAGCGGGGCGAGGGAGCGAGAGGCCGTCGCTTCAAATCACGCCGCGAAATCTTCTTTCGATCGGAAATCTCCCATGACGGCGATTACCTACACCACCCCCGATGCCTCCTCCCGTCCCCTCTCCGCGCGGCTCTCGACCCCGCAGGTCTGGGGCATCGTGATGCTCGCGCCTTACGTCCTGGTCTTCCTCGCTTTCGTGGTCTATCCGATCAGCTATGGCCTCTGGCTCGCCCGCCATCCGGCGAGTTACGTCGCGCTCTATAACGATCCCGTCTTCGCACGCGCCGTCGTCAACACGCTGATCTTCCTGATCATCGGCATCAATGTGAAAATGTTGATCGCGCTGTTCCTGTCCGGCTTCTTCGTGCAGTCGCGTTCATGGATCCGCTGGCTGTCGGTGCTGTTCATCCTGCCCTGGGCGGTGCCGTCGATCCCGACCATTTTGTCCGTGCGCTTCATGTTCAATCCCGAATGGGGCGTGATCAATAATCTGATCTTCAAGTTCACGGCGGAAGACGGCCCCAACTGGCTGAACGATCCCACCATCGGCCTGACGCTGGCGATTCTTGTCCATATCTGGAAGTCGCTGCCGTTCTGGACCATGATCCTGATGACCGGCCGTCTCGCCATCTCCACCGACATGTTCGAGGCTGCGGACGTGGACGGTGCCAGCTGGTGGCAGAAATTCCGTTTCATCACCTGGCCGTCGATGCAGACGCTGTATCTCACCTGCACCCTGCTCTCGATGATCTGGACGCTGGGTGATTTCAATAGCGTCTATCTGCTCACCGGCGGTGGCCCGGCGGATCTGACGCATGTGCTGTCGACCCTCGGCATTCGCTATCTCCGCCTAGACCAGCTCGATCTCGCAATGGCCTCCATCGTCTGCGCCATGCCGCTAGTGCTGCCGCTCGTTTATTTCATGATGAAGAGGCTGTCCCGATGAAGGCCGCAGCCGTAAAAACATCCAGCATGCGCATGCCCACGCTGCGTGAGATCGGCAATGAAGCAAAGCTGCTGCTGATCGGCATTCCCGTGCTGATCTGGACGCTGATCCCGATCTATCACATGTTCCTGTTCGCGATTTCGCCGAAGCAGGATGCCTTTGCCGGCAAGTTGTGGCCGGATCATCCGACGCTGCAGAATTTTCGCATCGTCTTCAACCAGCAGCATTACTTTTTGCGCGACTTCTGGGTGCAGTTCGGCAACTCGGTGGTGATCGCCCTCGCCGCTGGCGTGATCACGTTGATCATCGCGACCATGGCCGCCTTCGCGATCTCCCGCTTGCGCGTTCGCGGCGGCCGCACGGTGATGAATCTCGCGCTATTTACTTACTTCATTCCTGCAGCATTTCTTGCGGTGCCGATGTATCGCACCATGGGTAATTACGGCCTGCTCAACAATCACTGGTCGCTGATCCTGGCGATGGTCACCATCGCCTCGCCATATGCGATCTGGGTGCTGAAACAGGCGTCGGATAAATTGCCGGTCGAGCTGGATGAGGCCGCGATCATGGACGGCGCCACGCCGCTGCAGCTGTTTCGCATGGTCTATGTGCCGCTGATGCTGCCGTCCTTGGTGGCCGTCGGGACATATGCGCTGCTGCTGGCGTGGAACGAGTATCTCTACGCGTTCCTGTTGCTGTCGAAGGACACCGAGATCACGCTCCCGGTGGCGCTCGGCAACTTTTTGGCGGCCGATGACTCGCCATGGGAATTGCTGATGACCACGGGCTTCATCTATGCGCTGCCGCCGGCAGCGGTGTATTACGCGTTCCGGCGTTACATGGTTGGTGGGCTGACGGCAGGCGCGGTGAAGTCGTAAGCGACGCTTACGCAACCGCCCTTAGTCCTTCCTGATCCAGCGCCGCTTCTTCCCCACCGGCTTCAGCCGTGAACTGCGCGGGCGCGGTCTGTCCGGGGAGATCGGTCCGCCCTGGAAACAGATCAACCGAGCCCGCCACCTCCCGGAGCGGCTTCGGCTTGTCAGCCCAGTGTAGTGCCGTGTAATCAAAACCCAGTTCGATGGTCGGCTTCACCACTTCGAAATAGGGTGAGATGTCGAAGTCGCGCGGCATGTAGAGCGACGAATGGCGGATGTGAAGGATCTCGCGCCGCGCCTGTCTTGAGCCCGCTCGCGTGATCTTCGGCAGGATCGGATAGCGCACCGCTTCGAAAGCTTGCGCGATCAGCGCCGAGCAGATGATCTTTGTCGGGTCGCCTGAGCCGATGGCGATCATGCGTCGACGCCAACGTTGCGGAATCGGCAGCGGAAACAGGAAGCGCATCAGGTCGATGATGTTTTTGGTATCGTAGCCGAAGCCGACGCGGTTGATCGCGTAACGGCACACGGTGGTGCGGTCTTCATAAGAAAGGCCAACCGGTCGGCAAACGCGTGTGTGAAAGGTAAAATACTTCGACAGCGGCGCGGTCGTGACGCCTTCGCCGATATTCGCTTCGATCAGCACATGCGGTTCGCCATTCGGCTCCACGGCGCCGTCGATCGGCCCGACATAGAGCGCGGCATGTGACCAGGTCGATTGCGTAAGATATTTGATGATACCGGAGACGCGATTGTTGCCTTCGACGAGCAGCACGTCGCCTTCCTGGATGACATCATGCAGCCGCTCGGGATCGCTGGGCGTGAACGGTTCGTAGCCCGGCACTTCCTTCTGCAGATATTTTGCGATCAGTTTCCCGACCGTATCGAGCATGATGCCCATGACGCTGACCCCGGTTGCGGTTCGTATCGACCGCTTTGTCCCTGTCTTCATCATGGACGCCAGCCATTGCAATTTGGTTCATGCCCAGACGTCAGCGTTGACGCGCGATTTACCATGAGGGTTGCTGCGCGTGGCCGAATACTGCAAAGTTCGCGGGACGTTCTCATGCCCAGTACACTTTCGGAAACCATGCCATGACTTTCTCTCGCCGCGCATTTCTATCGGCGTCGGCTGGATTGACGCTTGCGCCATTCACGTCTGCAACATGGTTCGGCGCAAGCGCGCAGGCTGCGACATTGCCGCGCGACGCTGACGTGGTTGTGATCGGCGCGGGCGCCGCTGGCATTGCGGCGGCGCGCCGCATCCAGGCTGCGGGGCGCAAGGTCATCGTGCTGGAAGCATCGGCGCAGATCGGTGGTCGCTGTGCGACCGACAGCACGACCTTCGATGTGCCGCTCGATCTCGGCGCGCGCTGGCTGCATACGCCCGAGACGAATGCGCTGGTAAAACTTGCGCGCGGCGCCGGTATCGACGTGTCGCCGTCGCCTCCGACCCAACGGATTCGCATCGGCCGTCGCAATGCGCGTGCGGCCGAAACGGAAGATCTCCTCGCCACCTTCGTGCGCGCCACGCGCGCCATCGATGACGCGGCGCGCCGTGGTGACATGTCGTGCGCATCCGTTCTGCCGAAGGATCTCGGCGATTGGACCGGCACGGTCGATTTCGCGCTCGGGGCTTATGCGACGGGCAAGGATCTGAGGGATCTCTCGGCGCTCGATCAGTCGCGCGCGGAAGATCGCGCGATTTCGGTCGCGACGCGACAGGGTCTCGGCGCCGTCATGGCAAAACTTGGCGAGAGCGTACCAGTCGTGCTGTCCACGCCGGCGACGCGCGTCACATGGAGCGGCCGCGACATCGGTGTTGAAACCGCGGCAGGTCGCGTGGCGGCTCGCGCGATCATCATCACGGTGTCGAGCAATGTGCTGAATTCGGGCGCCATCAAATTCACGCCGGAACTGCCGAAGCGCCAACTCGACGCCGCGGCAAAACTCACACTCGGCAGTTACGACCGCATCGCGCTCGAACTGAAGGGTAATCCGCTCGGCCTCGGCCGTGACGAACTGATGATCGAGCAGAGCAGTTCGACGCGGACCGGCGCGCTGTTCGCGAATATCGGCGGCTCATCGCTTTGCACCGTCGACGTCGCTGGCTCGTTTGGCCGCGGCCTTGCGGCGCAGGGCGAAGCCGCGATGACCGGCTTTGCAACAGAGTGGCTGACAAAACTGTTCGGCAGCGATGTGAAGAACGCGATCCAGCGCAGCAAGGTGACGCGCTGGGATGCATCGCCTTTCATTCTTGGCGCGATGTCGGCTGCTGCGCCAGGCGGCCAGGCGTCACGTCGCGTGCTGGTCGAGCCCATGGGTAATCTCTTCATGGCCGGCGAAGCAACGCATGAGACGCTCTGGGGCACCGTCGACGGCGCTTGGGAGACCGGCGAGCGCGCGGCGGATGCAGCGCTGAAGAAGATCGGCGCAGTGAAAGATCCAGAGACTGAGCCGAAGCCGGCGAAGAAACAGAAACGCCGTGCGCCGCCGCAAGCGAGCAGTGCGGGCGGCTTCGGTGCGAACTAGCGGAACAAACTGTCGAACAGCGGTAGGCCGATCACAGCGGACACGGCGATAAGCGCATAGCAAATCCGGCGGAACGTTGCATCGCTCGCAACACCGAACAGTTTTGAGCCGATCCAGAGACCGAGGCCGAAGAGTGGGCCTGTAACGACAGCGAGCCCGACAACGGTTGCAGTCCAAAGCCCACCGAAAAAATAGCTGATGAGGATCAGCACGTCGCCGATAGCAAAGTAGAGAATGATGTTGGCTCGTGTCACCGCAGCGACTGCGGATTCACGCAGCCAGTAGAGAACAACAGGCGGCCCGCCGGCTTGCGCAAGCCCGCCAAAAAAACCCCCGGTAAAGCCGACCGAGATCGTGAGCGGAATTGTCGGCTTGCCGTGAAAACGCCAGCCGGACATCAGCAGCACCAGCAGCGAGATGATCAGCAGTGCGATGATCCAGCGGACGAGCAGCGGATCGGCGAGCGCCAGCACCATGGTGCCAAGAGGAATGCCGATCAGGGCGCCGACGGAAATGATGCTGACGTCGCGCTTGTCCGCGCGCTTTGCGGCATTGGGGATCAGGGTGAGCGTCGTCAGGAAGTCGATCAGCAATAGCAGCGGCGACGCGATCTGCGCGCCGATCACGCTGGAGGCCAGCGGCATGAAGATCAGCGCCGACCCGAACCCGGAAAATCCGCGTGCGAGGCCGGCGATGAAAGCTGTGACGACGAGAATGAGGAGCGAGGTCGTTGAATATTGCGCAAGACCGAGCTGGTCGATCATGCGCGCAACGTGCCGCCCGTCTTCTTGGTCACTTCCGCTACGATCTTGGCGGCAACCGCCTCGATCTCCTGATCCGTCAGCGTCTTTTCACGCGGCTGGATCGTCACGGCGATGGCGACCGACTTCTTGTCGTCGTCGATGCCCTTGCCTTCATAGACGTCGAACACGGTCACGCCGGTGACCAGCTTCTTGTCCACGCCGGCAGCCGCCTTGACGAGATCGCCGGATTTCACCTTGCGATCGACGATGAAGGCGAAGTCACGCGAGACCGGCTGGAAAGCGGAGAGCTCCAGCAGCGGTTTTGCGCGCGTCGCCTTTTGCTTCGCATCGGGGATGCGATCAAGGATGACTTCGAACGCCATCAGCGGGCCGTCGGCGCCAAGCGCTTCCAGCGTGCGTGGATGCAACTCGCCGAAATGGCCGAGGATGTTCTGCGGCCCGATCTGGATGGTGCCCGAACGGCCCGGATGCAGCCAATCGGCGCCGCCCGGAACGATCTGCAGCGCCTGCATCGGCGCGCCCGCGGCGGCGAGCACGGCGAAAGCATCGGCCTTGGCATCGAGCGCGTTCGCAGCAGTGGCGCCAGTCCAGTGACGGCCGATGCCATTCGAGGAAGCGAGACCACGACGCACACCTGATGCAGCCATGAACTGATCCTGCGGGCGATCGCCCTTGAAAATCTGGCCGACTTCGAACAGCGCGAGATCGGACGAACCGCGATGCGCATTGGCCTGCGACACCGCGATCAGGCCGGGCAGCAAGCTAGGCCGCATATCGGAGAGATCGGCTGCGATCGGATTGGCCAGCGCGAGTTCAGGCTTGCCACCGCCGAACACTTCGGCATACGGCTTGGAGATGAACGACCATGTCACGGCCTCGACCAGACCACGTGCAGCCAGACCACGCTTGGCGCGGCGGGTGCGCTGCTGGATCTGGGTGAGCACCGGCTTGCGCTGGGCTTCGCCGCGCGGGAACGGCGTCAGCGGCACCTTGTCGACGCCGACAATGCGCATGATTTCTTCGACGATGTCGGCCTTCCCTGTGACGTCCATGCGCCATGACGGCACAGCGACCTTCACCACGGGACCGTTGCCGGCAACGGAGAAGCCGAGCCGGTTGAGGATGATGCGCATTTCCGGGAACGGCACATCGATGGCGGCGAGGCGCTTCACTTCCGCGACCGGGAAGTCGATCAGGCGATCGTCGCCATAGCTCTTGCCGACGACGATGCTTTCCGACGGCGTGCCGCCGCACAGCTCCATCACCAGCTTGGTGGCGAGTTCGAGGCCGGGGACCATGAAGACGGGATCGACGCCGCGCTCGAAGCGATAGCGCGCGTCTGAATTAATACCGAGCTTGCGGCCGGTCTGCGCGATGTTGATCTCGTTCCACAGCGCGGATTCGATCAGCACATCGGTGGTGTCGTCGGAGCAGCCCGAGGCTTCGCCGCCCATGATGCCGGCGAGCGATTCGACGCCATGCTCATCGGCGATGACGCAGATCTTGTCGTCCAGCTTGTAGGTCTTGCCATCCAGCGCCAGCAGCGTCTCGCCATCTTTGGCACGACGGACGACGAGATCGCCCTTCACCTTGGCGGCGTCGAACACATGCAGCGGGCGTGCGCGGTCGAAGGTGAGATAATTGGTGATGTCCACCAGTGCGTTGATCGGGCGCAGTCCGATGGAGGTCAGCTTCTTCTGCAGCCATTCCGGCGACGGGCCATTCTTGACGCCGCGCACGAGGCGCAACGCAAAACCCGGGCAGAGCTTCTCGTCCTCGACGGTCACCTTCACCGGGCAAGGGAATTCACCCTTGATCGGCTTGATACCGGGATTCTTGAAGACGCCCATATCGGCCGCAGCGAGATCACGCGCGATGCCGGCGACGCCGGTGCAATCCTGGCGGTTCGGCGTCAGGTTGATCTCGATGACGGGATCGCCGAGCTTGGCCCAATCGGGATAAACAGCGCCGACCGGCGCATCGGCGGGCAGCTCGATGATGCCATCGATCGCATCGGGCAGGCCGAGTTCACCGGCCGAGCACAGCATGCCCTGGCTTTCGACGCCGCGGATATTGCCGAGGCCAATGGTGAAATCTTTGCCCGGAATGTAAGTGCCGGGTCGGGCGAGTACGGTCTTCAGCCCCGCGCGCGCATTCGGCGCGCCGCAGACGATCTGCAGCGGCTGGGCTTCACCGACATTGACGGTGCAGACGCGCAGGCGGTCGGCATTCGGATGCTGCACAGCCTCGACGATCTCGGCGATCGTGAACGGCGCCAGCAGTTTTGCCTTGTCTTCGATATGCTCGACCTCGAGCCCGATCATGGTGAGCTTTTCGCTCAACTGATCCAGCGTCGCATCGGTGTCGAGATGATCTTTCAGCCAGGAGAGGGAGAATTTCATGGCTGACGTGCCTTTATGAGTAGCATGACTGCGAGTTTTCGCCGGTTGTCGTCATCGAGAAGGCCCAGCCCGGCGATGGCGCTGTCTGCCTGCTCGATCAATCTCTCTGTCGCTTCGAAATAACGCTGGAACGGGGCGGGATCGTAGTCCGCGATCTCTCGTTCCTGCTGAAGCAGTGCAAAAACACTTCCGAAACTCGCAACCTCGACCGGCAGATCCGAGAGGTCCTTCTGGTTCGTCAGTGTTTTTTTGGCGCCGGTGTGGGTTAGTCCCCGATAGACGCGATTCCAGGCCTCGGTTTTCCAATGCACGCCGCCAATCAGCGTGTCTGCGCAAAGGCGGCATAACGCATGGAACATGGCGTAATAGGCCGTGCTCACGGCGCGGCGCATGAAGGCCTCGCGCGGGCGTCGTCCCGTGCGTCGGCTCAAATCGCGCGCGGCCGCAAGCAGTCTGACCTCGATGACGCTCATTCGTGGACGTCCTCGTCCTCGAATTCGGTTTCTTCGCCTTCGACTTGATGCGTCAAGTATGGAAAGCGTTCGTCGCCCGCGCTCAAGAGGTCGCTTCGCAAGCCGGCGAGCGCCTTGTTGAGTGCGGCGCCGCCGGGAAGTTTCGATCCCTTGCGATAGACGGCTGTCATGAACAGCGCGTCTTCGTCGTCGTGATCCTTTCGTGCCTCGATATCGATGTGATCGAAGCCATAGGATCCGAGGTCTGCGCTCAGTTTTTTCTGCGCAAGGTCTTTCACGTCGTCGAGTTTCATCGGAAGCATCCTCTGCTTACGAACTCAGCCCGCCTGCCAGCGTGGGCATGTCGATCGGCTTGAAGCCGTAGTGATTGAGCCAGCGCACGTCGCCTTCGAACAGTTGGCGCAGGTCGGCCATGCCGTATTTTAGCATGGCGATGCGGTCGATGCCCATGCCCCAGGCAAAGCCCTGATACACATCGGGATCGATGTCGCAGGCGCGCAGCACATTCGGATGCACCATGCCGCAGCCGAGAATTTCCAGCCAATCCTCGCCTTCACCGAAACGAATCTCGTTCTTGTCGCGGCGGCACTGGATGTCGACTTCCAGCGATGGCTCGGTGAACGGGAAGAAGGACGGGCGGAAGCGCATATTGACGTGATCGACCTCGAAGAACGCCTTGCAGAATTCCTGCAGGATCCATTTGAGGTGGCCGAGATGCGAGGTCTTGTCGATGACGAGGCCTTCGACCTGA